>DASXTY010000001.1:0-1997 GCA_036505155.1 Polyangiaceae bacterium
AACCGTGCCGGAATCCGCTGTGCATGACGCTGCGACCCCACACCGTGCGCGGAACGGTGACCCGTCCCACGGGTCGAGGCTTTCGGCAGCCCAAGTCTGTGGGTGATTGCCGGCGTTTCGAGGCGACCTTTCGAGCGGGCGTTTGCCTTCGTGTTGGCTGTTATGCGCCTGCGACTCTTCAGGGCAGCCCCGAACCTTTTCAGGTTGACTTGTAGTCACAAGAGACTACAATCTTGACTGATGCGTGCAGTTGGCGTCCGAGAGTTGAAGACACACCTCAGCCGCTACTTGCGAGAGGTAGAGCGAGGGGAGGTGCTCTTGGTTACCGACCACGCGCGCGTCATTGCGGAGCTGCGGCCGGCTGGCAATCAAAAAGTGGCGCTGAGCGGGAGCGATCGCGTCGTCTTGGAGTGGGCTGAGCAGGGACTCGTCCGCTTGCCGACCGCTTCCGACGAAAGCCAGGTGCTTCCAGCCTCCCCGCTGAGCTCGCCAGCGGGTTTATCCGCCGCGTTGCTGGAAGAAGAGCGCGGCGAAGAGTGATTGCGTACGTGGAAAGTAGCGCGGTGCTCTCCTGGCTGTTGGGCGAGCCGGCTGAGTCTGACGTCCGCAGTGCTCTGGTGGCAGCGGAACGAACGGCAACCTCGACCTTGACACTGGTGGAGTGCTCGCGAGCGCTGGCGCGGGGTGTAGCCACAGGCCGCCTTCAACCAAAGGACGAGTTGGCGGCGCAGCGCTTACTCGACAAGGCTTCATCACGATGGATTCTGGTTGAGCTTGCTGGTGCAGTTATCGAGCGGGCAAAGAGTTCGTTTCCAGTAGAGCCGATACGTTCGCTTGATGCGCTCCACCTGGCTTCTGCGTCGCAGCTCGCAGCCTCTTACTCTGATCTCGCTCGACGAACGAATCCGGCGAAATGCAGTGGCTCTTGGTTTCCGTCTCGCTCCGTGAACGCTCTCCCGCGCCTGCTCCTGAGGCGCACGAAGTGAGCTCCCGGGACCGCTGGTCGTACCAACCCAACGCTTCGTCGATATCTGCCTGCGCCTCGGGCCGAATGATGACCCGCGCCATGATCAGCCTCGCCGCAGGTACTTGTGTTCCAGGTCGGCGCGAACGTCACTCCACGGACGACCGGCTGCCGGGTCCGGCCGGAACGCCTCGAGGCGCTCTCGGATAAGCTCGATATGCCAGTCGGGGACGGGCACATCGGCCCCCTGGACGATCGATTCCCACAGAGCCTCAACATATTCGATCTTTTCACTCATCGTGAGTGACTCGAAGCCTGGAGGGGGGTTAGGGACCGACTGAGCCATCACAGTGACATAGCGCGTGCGGAACCCTACATCAACACCACCAACCGACAAGCGGCAGCGAAATCTCTATGGCGCAATGCGGAGCCGCTCCCACGCCACCCGGCGCCGTAACGAACCGCTTGGCGCCCCAGCACCGATGCGCCCGAGGTGAAGCAGGGGCGACGTATCTGCGACGATGATCGTGCACCAGGGGCGCGTCCGCGTTCGAGCTTGGCGAGCTTCGTCAGATCATCGTGCAAATCGGTCGACTCATAGCGGACCACGGGCACGCCATGCTCCCGCGCGAGATCGAGCAATCGCTCCGGCGCAATTCCCAGCGTTGCGGCGGCCGCTCTCCATGTTATCCGCTCGCTGCGCATCGCATCGAGAACCAGGAGGACGCGCTTTCGTTCGGCTGCGTCCGCGTCCGCGAAAGACGCCGGCATCATGACGGTGAGCTCCACTGAGTTGGTTTGCATGTCACGATCTACCCCGAACGGTGCGCAGGGGCGACCGCACCGAAGTGGAGGGTCGCGGCGGAAGGTCCCCAACGACGTCCTGCACCAAACGAACAATGCCCTCCAGCGCCTCGCTGCGGTCGCCCGCGAGGTGACTGAGGCTCGGGAATTCCGCACACAGACCGACGAATGAGGTGGACCCGATCTTTCAGACCAACAGGAGGATCGGATAGGGTAGCATGCTCCGATC
>DASXTY010000002.1:0-5958 GCA_036505155.1 Polyangiaceae bacterium
AGAAAAAATTCGGGCCCCTGAGCTTTTATGCTAGATTGACGCAATAATGGTGCGGTCGACTTGCTTGGTGCGCGCGGCGTTGCTCGCGACAGGAACATGGTTGGGGATTTCGGCGTTGGGGCGCACAGTGTACGCGCAGAGCGAGGAGGACATGGCGGGCGCGCGCGCGGCGGCCACCGAAGGGGCTCAGGCGTTTTCCGAGGGGCACTTCAAAGACGCGATCGACCTCTTTGGACGCGCCGAGTCGCTGGTGCACGCACCCCCGCATCTTCTTTACCTGGCGCGTGCGCACGAAAAGCTCGGACATCTGGTGAAGGCCCACGAGCTCTACAACAAGATCGTGCGCGAGAAGTTGAGCGACAGCGCACCGGCTGCGTTCAAAGACGCGCAACAACAGGCGGCCGATGCAATCCAAAAAGTCGAGCCACGGCTGGCGCGTCTCACCATTCGCGTCGAGGGGGGCGCCGGCAAGAACGCGGTCAAAATGGATGGCGAGCCGGTGTCGGCTGCCTTGGTCGGCGTTTCCCGCCCGGTTGATCCCGGCGCGCACACGGTGGAAGCCGTTGCCGATGGCTTTCGTGCCGCGCCCCAAAAGGTCAACCTCGAGGAGGGTGGGCGCGCCACCGTTACGCTCAAGCTAGCAGCCGACCCCAACGCCAAGCTCCCGCAGGCCGAGGCCGCGGCGGGTTCCAGCGCGAATGGGCAAGCGTCCAGCTCGGAGCCAAAAGACCAGATGTCAGCGGCCGATCGAGGTCCGAGCGGCGGAAATAGCGGCCTTCGCGTGCCGGCATACATCGCCCTCGGAGTGGGCGCGGTTGGCATCGGCGCCGGCACCGTATTTGCCATCCAGTCGGCCGGCAAACGGAAGGACGCCGATAAGCTTTTCCAACAGTGTCAATCGAATGGTGTCGGCGGCACTTGCCGCGAGCCCGACCCCTTGATCGAGCAGATTCGTTCTACGGACAACGACGCACGCAGCGCCCAAACCATTGCCACCATCGGTTTCATCGCGGGCGGTGTCGGTGTGGCCGCCGGCGTGACTCTCATGATCTTGAGCAGCTCGGGCGGCAAGGAGTCCCCGCAGGCCAGCATTCAGCCCTGGATTGGATACAAGTCCGCCGGAATCACCGGCACCTTCTGATTTAGCGCGTTTACGAATTATACCCCGTAACTTAAATCTTCATCATATGCCCCAGAGGCCAAAATGACCGAGTCTGAGCGCGCCCTTGCGGTTTTGAAACTTGTAGCAACTTTCGCCGCCACCGGGTTGATCGGCGCGTTAACCGTCCCCGGTTGTTCCGCGCAAGAGGGCGACGGCGGCGGGGAATCGGTGGGCGTCATCCAGCAAGCGTTCCTTCCAACTTGCGTATGCCCCGACATGACCCAGAACTATGTTTGTCCGCCGGACCATAACACCTGCTTCGTGATGCCGTATTGCAAGCAAATCGTCCCGGGCGCGTGCGAATCCTGTATCGCGCAATCGTACATGGTGAGAGCGGAAATGTGCACGTTCAACGATCCAGCCGGACGTCCGTTAAGCGGCCTCTGCACCGTCGACGGCACCCCCGCTATGCCGGGTACCAAGGCTCAATGTTGTCCAACCTGTCTCGTTCCGCTGCCGTCGGGAGCTTACGCGTGCGGGCCCGGCGACCAGCCGTTCGCTTGTGGAAAATCAGGCGACAAATGCGAAAACTGTGATGATGGGAATGTGTGCACCAAAGACGACTGTCAGGCGAACGCCTGTGTGCACAACCCGTTCAACGAGGGTGGCCCCTGCGGTCCCCCGACAGCCCCGGGCAGGTGCGTGCAGGGAGTCTGCTGCACGACTTGTCTACTGTCGGGGAGTTGCGTCGCTGCGACCTCGAAAGACGCCTGCGGCAGTGGCGGCAATGCTTGCGTCGCGTGCACCGACTCGAACCCCTGCACCGCGGAATCTTGCGATTCGAACGGACAATGTGCCTTTTCGCAGCTGACCGGCGTGAGCTGCGCCGACACCAATCGATGTAACGGCGACGAGACGTGCCAGGCCGGCACCTGCACAGCGGGGACACCGCTGGTCTGCAACGACGGCAATCCGTGTACCGACGATAGCTGTGATCCGGTCACCGGGTGTTCCTTCACCAACAACACCGCCATGTGCTCGGACGGAAAAGCCTGCACCGTGGGCGATGCGTGCTCCGGCGGCGGCTGCGCTGCGGGCGCGGTGAGCTGCGACGACGGAAACCCCTGCTCCGCTGACAGTTGCGATATGGCGGGTGCTTGCCAGCACACCCCGACCAACTCCGGTGGGGCGTGCGATGACGGGAACAGCTGCACTACGGGGACCACCTGTCAGAGCGGGGTTTGCACCGGCGGCAGCGGCGTAAGCTGTCACGATACGACCAACCCCTGCAAAACCAGCAGCTGCGCCGCCGGGCCGTGCCAGGAAGTGAACAAGCCCGACACCACTCCGTGCGACGACGGAAACAAATGCACCATCGGCGAGAAGTGTCAGTCGGGTGTGTGCAGCGGAGGCACGCCTGCAAATTGTGATGACGGCAACGCGTGCACGGTGGATGCCTGCGTCCCGGCGACCGGCTGCACAACCAGCCCTGTCCCCGGTATGCTGGAATGCGCCGACGGCAATATTTGCACGAAAAACGACCTCTGCACCAGCGGTACCTGCATGGGCACGCCGGTCACCTGCACGCCGCTCGATGAGTGCCACAGCGCCGGAACCTGCGATACTGCCACCGGTGTGTGCACCGACCCGCGCAAAGTGGACGGCTCTCCCTGCACCAACGGCTCTTGTCAGGGCGGTACCTGCATCCAGACCGGCATGCCCGGTACCGGCGGCACCGGGGGCGCTGCAGGCGCCAATACCGGAGGTGCCGGAGTGGCGGGATCCGGCGCCAGCGTCGGCACCGCTGCAACCGGCGGCGGAACCAGCACCGGCGCTGTGGCGGGAAGCTCCGCGCAATACAACGGCGCTCCGTTCTCGCGAGATGCCGGCGGCTGTAAGTGCCAAGCCGTGGGCCGAGCGGGTCGGCGGAGCGACGCGATCTTCGGCTTGGGCGCGCTTTTCGGTGCAATCGGGCTTCGGCGGCGACGCACGATGTGAAAAGTCGCGCAAGATGCGCGCCATACGGATCACCCTGCGCGCGCTGTTGCGACCGCTTGCACGAAACGCCGCGCCCGCTCCGTCAAGGCGGCAAAGTCGCCGGCGGCGAGCACCCTGGGGTCGATGAGCTGAGTTCCCACGCCTACGGCAACCGCTCCCGCGGCAATCCAGGCCCCCGTGTTTTCGAGTGTTACGCCGCCCGTGGGCATGAGCTTTAGGTCGGGCAGTGGTCCACGCAAGTCCTCGAGATACCGCGGTCCCAGCGCTGTCGCGGGAAACACCTTCACGATGTCCGCGCCGGCTTCCCACGCCGTCAGAATCTCGGTTGGAGTCAAGCACCCGGGCAGGCAAGCCACGTCCCGGCGCTGACATGCGGCGATGATCTCAGGGCGAAAAACCGGTGCGACGACGAAGCGAGCTCCGGCGTCCATCACCTGCTCGGCGGTGCTGACGTCCAGAACGGTGCCCGCGCCGAAGACCACGTCTTCGGGAAGCGCGCGCGCCAATTTTCGGGTGAGCTCCACTGCCCCGGGGACGGTCATGGTGATTTCCAGCGCGTGCACTCCGCCCAAGATGAGAGCTTCCATCAGAGCCTGAATGTTGTCCGCCTCTTTGGTGCGCACGATGGCAATGATCCCACCCGCGTGAATTGCCTCCACCGCTCGCTGACGCCGACTCATGCTGCACCAGCGCTGGGAGCAGCGCCTGCCGGCAGCCCGAACCGGAAGTAGCGGTTGGCGTTGTGGAAGCAGATATCCGCCACCATTTGCTGGAGCATCTCGCGTTGGTCCGGTATCAACCCGCGCTTTATGTCGTTGCCGAGTAGGTTGCAAAGCAACCGGCGAAAGTAGTCGTGCCGCGAATAGGAGAGAAAGCTTCGCGAGTCGGTAAGCATGCCCACGAAGCGGGATAAGAGCCCCATGTTCGAGAGCGCATTCAATTGCTTCTCCATGCCGTCGAGCTGGTCGAGAAACCACCAGCTCGATCCGTATTGTATCTTGCCCGGGATGGCTCCATCCTGAAAGTTTCCCACCATGGTGGCGAAGAGCTCGTTATCCCGGGGATTGAGATTGTACAGGATGGTCCTGGGCAGCTGTTCGCTACGGTCGAGGCGATCCAGAAACCGCGCAAGCGGCCGCGCCACTTCCCAGTCCCCAATGGAGTCGAATCCGGTGTTGGGTCCCAGTCTCTCGAACATCCGCGTATTGGTATTGCGCAAGGCTCCGAGGTGAAACTGCTGCACCCAGCCGCGTTCGTGGTCCAGCAGCGCCAGCTCGTGGAGTATTGCAGACCTGAGCGCCGCGATCTCTTGTCCCAGCAGTTCCTTTCGGCTTCGGGCTTTGTCGAAAGCCCGTTCGACTTCGCTCGGCCGATACGACTCGGCGTATGGGGTCTCCAAACCGTGGTCGGAAGCTCGGCAGCCGAGCTCATGGAAAAAGGCGTGGCGCGCGCGCATCGCCTCCAGGAAAGAGCCAAAGCTTGCGATCGCTACGCCGCTCCGCGCTTCCAGTCCATCCAGCCAATCGTTATATGCCGCGAGGTCTTCCAAGGCGAGCGCCCGATCCGGACGCCAGGTCGGGTAAAGTCGGGTTTTTGCGCGTGAGTTTCGGGCATGTCTCTGATGCGCTTCGAGGCTATCGGTAGGGTCATCGGTGGAGCACACCACGAGGACGTTGAACTGCTCCAAAAGCCCCTGCGCCGAAAATTCTGGCGTCGCCAGGAGCCGGTTGCAAAGCTCATAAATTTCTGGGGCGCTCTCCGTGTCGAGCAGCCGGTCGCGGATTCCAAACGGGCGCCCGAGCTCGAGATGGGTCCAGTGGTAGAGCGGGTTTCGCAGGGTGTAGGGAACGGTCCGGGCCCACGCCTCGAATTTCTCCCAGTCGGAAGCGTCTCCGGTGATGTATCGCTCTGAGACGCCGTTAGCGCGCATGGCGCGCCACTTGTAGTGGTCGTCGTTCAGCCATATTTCGGTTAAGGTCCGAAATTGATGGTTTTCGGCAATGGCTTCGGGAGGCAGGTGGCAGTGGTAATCGATGATGGGGAGGGCCTTCGCGATTCCGTGGTAGAGGTCTCGCGCCACCGTGCTTTCCAGGAGAAAATTTTCGTCGATGAACACTGCCATGCAGAAATTCCTTCCGGTCTACCCGACGCGCTCTGCTATTGATTCACACCGCTCGCCAAAAAGCCTCCGTCCACTACCAGCACCTCGCCGTTGACGAAACTCGCTGATTCGGAACAAAGAAATACCGCTGCGCCGACCAGTTCCTCTAATCGTCCAAAGCGCCGGGCCGGCGTTCTCAGCAGAAACTCGCGGCCGCGCTCGGTACCGTCCAAAAGCGTTTGATTGAGCGCTGTGCGAAACACGCCGGGGGCGATGGCGTTGACGCAAACTCCCCGGGCCGCCCATTCCACCGCCAGTGATTTGGTGAGCGATGCCACGGCCGCCTTGCTGGCCGAATATGCTGCCACTTGATACAGGGCCACGAAGCTCGCCAGCGACGCGATGTTCACGATGCGTCCGTAACCGCGCTCGAGCATGTGGCCCCCGAAGACCTGGCAAGCGCGTAGGGTTCCCCCGAGGTTGGTGTCCAAAATAGCAAGCCAGTCCTGCTCCGTCACCTCAAGCGTCGGGACTTTTTTGGTTTGTCCGGCGGAGTTGACCAAAATATCGACTTTTCCGAATGCGCGCACCGATTCAGTCAGCAGGCGTTCGAGCGAGGAACGATCGGTCACATCGGACGTAACCCGAAGAGTCCTCTTGCCACGCTCTTCGATTTCGCTTGCCGTGGCCTCTACCATTTCCGCCCGCCGTGAGGTCGCGATGACATCGGCCCCGGCCTGGGCCAAGCCTAACGCCA
>DASXTY010000003.1:0-16843 GCA_036505155.1 Polyangiaceae bacterium
TCCAGCGCTCGACCCAGCACATGTGCGTACATGTCCATGTCCGCTTTTTTGCTTCCGGTGCAGGATCCACCGTAGGCGATATCGATCGGCACCTCCGGGTTATCCGCCAGCAGTCGTGATAGCGCCACAGAATTTCGCGGGTCACCGGGCGTCGCGACCATTGGTTCCAATCTACCGAGATCGATGGTCACCGTGTCCGCGTATTGTGCGTCTGGGTCCGGCTGCAGCGCTCGACAATTCAGCGATTCGGGGTTGAGTCCCCGAATCCGGGCGAGTTGGTCCATCAGGGCTTGGTCCGCCGCTATGATTCCGGTGAAGGCTCCCGCTTCCACAGACATGTTGGCCAAGGTGGCCCGCTCGTCCAGAGCCAGCTGCCGAAGGGCTTCCCCGGAAAATTCGAGTGCGTGCCCTAGAGCTTTACCCTGCTTGAAATAGCTCAGGCCAAAGAGGTACAGCATGAGGTCCTTGGCGCACACGTTCGGCGCGAAGCTACCGGTGAGCAGGACGCGCACGCTGGACGGCACCCGGATTCGCACATCGCCGGTTCGCCAAGCCACCGCCATGTCGGTGCTGCCCACCCCGAAAGCAAAACAGCCGAGTGCCCCGGCCATACAAGTGTGGGAATCCGTACCCACCACTATTTGCCCTGGAAGCGCCAGTTCTTCGATCACCTTGTTGTGACAGATGGCTTCACTTCCTGCGGGCCGCCCTTCGTGGACTACTTCGCCGAACAGACGGATTGCATGGCGTTTGGCGAAACGACGCTGCTCGACCTCCAGCCGCTGCGCCTGCTCCAATAACCCCATCCGGATGCGCTCTTCTGGGATGACTTGATGCAACAGGGTCAGGTGATCCCGAAAGGCGTACACCGTGCTCGCGTCGTAAAGCTCGGCGGTCTCACCAAATCCCGCCCGAAACAAGGTGTCCGTCATGGCGGTGGTGTATTCATGGCTGAAGCGCACATCCGCTCGAACGAATACCGCCTCGCCGGGCTGCACGGAGCGAACACCGGTCTGGACGCTGGTAGCATCCGTCACCACGTGATCGGCGATGATCTTTTCGACCAGGGTCATGGGTCGCCGTTTCGAGCGGTAAAACGGCTGGAAGCGCAGGTGCCCGGCCAGCCGTCGCTCGGTGTACCCAAACAACCCACCGCTCAACACGATTTCGGCGCTGAGCGGGTCCAGCCCGGAAGCCAGCTCCGAGAGCGGAATCTCTTCTCGATTGGCGATGCGCTCCAGCAAGCCGAAATCCGTGGCGGTAAAAAGTCCGATATTCTGACAGTTCTGCCGATAAATTTTCTCGAAGCTCTTGGCGATTACCAACCGTATTCCGGCTCGCAATTCGGCGTACGGTGCGGCTTCACGAGAACTGCCCGAGCCCTTGTTGTGTCCGCAGACCAGAACTTCGAATCCTCCGTTGCGTATAGCATCTACACCGACCAACCCTCCGCGGAGTCCAACCAGCGCATAGCGCGCCAGAGTGTCATCGTAGTGGTAACAAGCCCAACTTGGAGCGATCTCATCGGTGGAAATGTAGTCGAGCAGGGGACGCTCCGGAGGGTAGGTGAGATCTTGTCCTCCCAGCTGCCGGCGCAATAACTCCTCATCGGCGCTCAGATACAAAACGCGGCCGGAAATTCGGAGCGTCTGCTCAATCATGTCGCCAGCAGCTTAGCCGACCGGGCGCGCTGCGTGGGTGCGACCCGCGAGCACCAGCAGCGCGGTGAGCGCAATTTCTATCTCTTCTTCGGATGGCGGGGTCGGCCGCGCGTCGATCCGCTGCTTGAGGGCCCTGAGCTCCGCGCCGAATCGGCGATAACGTGCCCGCTCTATTTCGCTTGGCTCGTTGACCAACCAGTGGGCGACGATGGCTCGCAAGTCCTCCACGTCATGGTCGATAATGGGCGCCAGACGGGAGGCCAGAGGATGCGGCATGGCCTTGAGCATAGCAGGCTCCGAGTTTTTGGCAGCAGCGGGTTCCTTTGGCGGCAAGTATAACCAGATGGTTTGGCTCGACTCTTGCTTCGCGAGCTTGATTGTCGCGGTGTGACGCGCCAAATCTCGGTACGTGCGAAACGCGCTAAAGACCTGGCTTGCGGTTGCCTTGTCGTGTATACATACAGCTTGCACGCGTGATCGGGGGGGTCGGGGTCGGGTGGATTCGTCTGCGCCGTCGCATGTCCAGTCGGCGCGCCATCCGAAACAAGAGCCTCTCAGCGGCGAGGTCATTGAAATTCCGGCCGGTGCATTTCGGGCCGGCAGCACGCCGGGAGAGGCTGGCCGACAGCCGGAGCTCGAACCGCGGCTGTTCGAAGTGGAGCTCGGCCCTTTTCAAATCGACCGCCTCGCATACCCCAACGATCCGAAACAGCGATCGCTGACCGGTGTAACGCGCGAACAGGCGCGCAGATTGTGCGCGGCCCGCGGAGCAAGACTCTGCACCGAGCTCGAATGGGAGCGCGCATGCAAGGGGCCGGGCAGTGACCGCTACGCAACCGGCGATAGATGGGACCAAAAATGCGCCACGCAACCGGAAAATTGCGCATCGGGCTTCGATGTGCTCGGCATGGGAGCAGCTGTCCGCGAATGGGTTACCAGCGATATTTTCCCGTATGACAAGAGCACGCCTGCGCGCGCCGTGGTGCGGGGTGCATCGCCGAGTGCGCCCGGGGATGCGCATCGGTGTGCCCAGCGCCGCGGTATCGACCCGGGAACCCAGGCGGACGATCTCGGCTTTCGGTGCTGTCAGGGAGCTCCCAACGCGGCGGCAGTTGCAGAGCCCGAGCTCGGGCAAATTTTCGAAAAGGCGCAGCTTACGGCCGACCGACTGGCCAAGCTCCTGGCCAGTTCCGACGAAACTCGCGAGCTAGCCAAAGAAGTGGTGCTTTTTCGGGAGCCGGACGCGGCCAACACCGTGGTACAGCGCGGCCCGGGCGATACCCAGGGGTTCCAGTTTACCGTCTCGCCGCTGCTCTGGCGACCGGTTGCCGGCGCGGAATATCTACTGGTAGCGGCTCGGTCCGGCCCATCCACCTCCTTCGTGGTCGCCTATTACGCGCTCGGTCATCAACAATACAAGCTCGCCTCGAGCTACACCATGAAGGATGAGCCGGGGCCGGTAGCTTTCGGGTACAGCGCCTCCATTCGGCCGCGTTTGCATTTCAGCACCTGCTGGGGATGCCCCGGTGAGACTGGAAAAATTCTATACAGAAATCCAGATTCGGTGATTATCGTGCAACCGTAATAGAGCGGCGCAGGCCGGCTCGGGCTATGCTCGGCGGCGAACAGTGAGCGATCGCAACGGCGAGTCTACCACTCAGCTAGCCCCGGCCGGCGTGCTTCCGCCCGGGAGCCAACGCGCGGCTATTGCGCCGGCTCCTTCCGGCTCCAAGGGTTGGCCGGGTGGTGAGCAGCCTCCCGGTGCAGCAGCGGCCCCGAAGTTGTCGCGCCGCGCGCGCATGACCGTCTGGTTTCGCCGGATCGCCATTGGATTGGGCGTCACCGTGGGAGCGCTGCTGGTGCTCGGATCGCTCGGCGTAGTTCTGGTGGTGCAGCACTACGAATCGAATCTGCCCAGCGTAGTGGAGCTCAAAACTGGATATCGACCGCCCCAGGTGACCCGGGTGTTGGCCTGGGACGGTACTCAGCTCGCCAACCTCTTTACCGAGCGAAGGACGGTCATCCCGCTGAGCCGCATCCCAGCCCACGCCAAGCTGGCTTTCTTGGCAGCCGAGGATGCGAACTTCTACGAGCACCAAGGGCTCGACTATCTTGGAATGTTACGCGCTCTGGTGAGCAACCTGCGCGCGGGCAAAACCCGACAGGGCGGAAGCACCATCACCCAGCAAGTGGTCAAGAATGTGCTGCTGGAACCGGAGCGCACCTATGAGCGCAAGATCCGTGAAACCATTCTGGCCCGGCGGCTCGAGCAGCATTTGAGCAAAGACGAGATCTTCAATCTCTATCTGAACCACATTTATCTTGGACACGGCCGTTACGGTATCGAGGAAGCCGCACGCTACTATTTCGGAAAGCCAGCCCAGGAGCTGGATCTGGCGCAAGCGGCGCTATTGGCGGGATTGGTAGCCGCCCCGGAGCGTTTTTCGCCGCGCCATGACTCGGCCCGCGCCCTGGCTCGTCGCCGGTACGTGCTCGAACAAATGCTTCAGAAGGGTTTCGTTACTGCCGACCTCTACTACACCAGCGCGCTGAACGCGCCGCTGCGGCTTGCCCCCGCCGCAGACGCCGAATCGGAGCTGGTTCCAGAAATTATCCCGGCGGTAAAGAAGTCGCTTGCCGAGGCCGGCGGCGCAGCCGCGGAGCGCGGCGGGTTCACCGTGCAAACCGGGATCGATCCGGCGTTAGAAGCCGCAGCACGACAAGCTGTGCGCGATAACCTGGAACGTTACGCGAAACGCCAAAAGCTCGAGCCTCCTTTTTTGGCTAAGAAGCGCAAGTTATGGGGGGCGCTGTTTCAAGGCATACCCAAGCTGAACCACATTTACGTGGGGGAAGTGAAGGCGCTCGACGATGCGGCGCGTACCATCGACGTTCGCGTCGGGGAGGTGGTGGGCCGTGTACAGCTTGGCCAGGAGCAGCGCTATAACGCGAAGCAGCTCACCCCGAGCCAATTTACCGCGCCGGGTGCGGTATTGCGAGTAAGCCTGACGTCGGAGCTCGAGGTGAACGGGCCGCCCCCGCTTTTGCGGCTGGAACTGGGGCCGCAGTCCGCGCTGGTGGCCATCGACGTGCGGACCCGAAGGGTGTTGGCGCTGATCGGCAATTCGGAGGCATTGATGGGCGGTTTGGATCGAGCCACGCGGGCCAAGCGCCAGCCAGGGTCGGCGTTCAAGCCTTTCTTGTACAGCTACGCCTTGCACTCACGCCGCTTCACACCCGCCAGTGTGCTGGAGCTGCCACCAAAGCCGGACGCCGGCGCTGGCGCTCCGAATCGCCGAATCAGCGTGCGGCAGGCGATTGCACAGAGCGATAACGACGCTTCAAGTTTCCTGTTTGAACAAGTCGGGCCCGGCAACGTCGTGCAGTGGGCGCACACGCTCGGCATTCAGTCGGAGCTCGCGCCGACCCCGTCGCTCGCGCTCGGAGCCTACGAAGTGACGCCGTACGAGCTGGTAAATGCGTTCGCGACCTTTGCCAGCGGAGGAATTTTCGGGAGCTCGCACCTTATCACCAGAGTCATCGGCCCCGACAGCAAGCAGCTCCCGTTGCCATTCGAGGCGCCCCCGCGCCGGGTGATGGAAGAGGACGAGTCGTATCTCACAACCAGCTTGCTCCGCAGCGTGATTGAAGTTGGCACTGCGCGCGCGGCGCGACAACTCGATCGACCGCTGGCCGGTAAAACCGGCACCACCAACGACGCGAAAGACGCGTGGTTCGTCGGCTACTCAACCGACATTGTCACCGGAGTGTGGGTCGGATATGACGACGCGCTCCCGCTCGGCTGGGGTGAAAGTGGCGCGGTCACCGCGCTGCCCGCCTGGATCAGTTTCATGCGCATCGCGCATCAGCGCCGCCCGCGCACCGAGTTTGCTCGACCGGCCGGAATCGTGAGCGCGCGCGTGGATCCCCGCACCGGCCTACTCTCCTACGCCGAGCAAGCCGACGCCGTCGACGAGGAATTCCTGGAAGGCACCGCCCCGAGCGCAGTCGCGCCACCGCCGTCCGAACAGCTCGCCGACGCTGGAATCAACGCAGCATCAGGTCCCGACACCGTGCCGGCGGCGTTACCCGAAGTGCCCAAAGCGGATGCGGGAAGTGGTCCGACTCGATGACAAGATGAGTTACGGCGACGCGCCCAGCTCCTGAGAATGAGAAAGTCGACTTCGCTAGGCGGCTCGGGTAAAGCCCTGCCCATGAGCTCCCTCGACCTCGTGCGTCTGCCCTGCTGGCTGGGCGCCGCTTTGGCGGCTCTGACCTGGCTGGGATGCGAAAGTGCGCCCAAGCAGCGGGTCAGTGCGACCGACGCCGGTTCCAAGCCGCAGGAAATGGACCCGAACCTGGCAAAAGCCGTAGGTGCAGCGGCGCCCTCGTCGCCGACCGCGGAGCGCGTGCAAGTGGACGGTGGGCCCCCTTCAAACGGAATTTTTGCTCTCGGTGCAGCTGACCGAGAAGTAAGAAAAGGCGCGCCACCCAAAATGGTCGTTGGATCCCTGGGCTCCGAGCCGCGTGTGCCGCTGTCACCGCTGCCGGAGACGGGAAAGAAAAAAGAGGCAACCCTCCAGGTTTCGCTGAAACAGGATCCGCGTCAGCCCGAACTGCCGTTTCGCTTCAAGTTGAGCTTCGAAGCCAAAAAGGCGGCGGCCGATGCGCCAAACAAGGGCATGCAAATATCGGTGCGCGTGGACGAGGTGGGCGTGGCGCTGGACCAATCGCCGCAGGCGCGAGCGGCAGCTCAACAATTGAAACAGCTCAAGGGCAGTCGCGTCGACTACCAGTTACTACCGGACGGCGGCGGTCAGGAATACCGATTCCAGACGCCGCCGGGCGTGCCCCGCCAAATGGGCGAAGTTTTGCGCAATCTGAGCGATGCCATCTCGACTTTCTCCTTGTCGCACCCCGACCAGGTGGGGACCGGGGCCTATTGGATGATCACCAGTCGCGAACCCATTTGGGGGCTGGATCTGGTGAGCTACCGCATGGTCCGCGTGCTGAGCGCGTCGCCCGCTGAAGTGAGTTTGAGTCTCGGAGTTCGACGCTATGCGACCAGCGCGGCTTTCGATACCCCTCTCTTACAGGCCGACACCAGGCTCACACTGGACGAATTCATTGCCAACGCCGAGGGAGAGATAAAACTCTCGCCGTCGCAATTCATTCCCACCTCAGTGCGACTCACGTCGCAGCTCGCCGCGAGCTTGATCCCCGCGAGCAACCCGAAGCAGAGAGCGATGGCTCAAGCCCAGGTGCGCATCGAGCTTCCGGCCGAGCCCCGGCCGCAGTGATCGGACTCGCTGCCTGGCCGAAGCCGACTGTCAGCTGCGCCCCTGCTTCGGGCGACCCTCCGCCGGCGCCAACTGCTTGCGAATCTTCCTGGTGAAAGTCTTGGTGCACAAGCCGTGACTGGCTTCGTGCTCCACGATCTCGCGCGCGAGCTTGGACTTGGACTCGTTCGAGAGGTGCGGGCTGACCTCCACCTCCCGGGCCAGCTGAATGCCGGTTGCAGTCGAAGGCGTGTTCGGGTTGCTGACCGATGCCGAAGCGCTTTGGGGACGATGATGTGAAGGCTTGGTCTTTGTGACGTCGCGCAGGCCACTCAGCTCTGCGCGACGTCCTGAGCCACCGCATCCGGGGCAGGTCGCGCTACGGAACGCATTGGTGATTCGACCGTCGCCGCCGCAAATGACGCAGCTCTCCACAATCATTTATGCCCTCAGTCGGGTGAGATTCTCTGCGCACTTGCGCATCAAAAGCGATCCCGGCTGCCCCTACGGCTACCGCCACCACTGCGACTGCCGCCACTGCGACCGCCACCAAATCCGCCGCCCCCACCAAATCCGCCGCCGCGCTGCGATCGCTCCTGCGCTTCGTCGACTCGGATCTGTCGACCGTCCAGCGACGACCCGTTGAGTTGCTCGATGGCGGCGGCCGCTTCTTTGGGACTACCCATGGTCACGAAGGCGAAGCCGCGCGGCTGACCGGTTTCCCGATCGGTCGGCACAGCCACCTCACGGACCTCGCCTGCAACCGCGAACGCGGCCTGAATTGCGGCCTCAGAAGTGCTAAACGACAGATTTCCCACAAAAAGACGATTGTTCATTGGTACCTTTGCGACTTCAAGCTGCGTTCCTTGGGAACGCCATGAGCAGCCATCCGACGAAGCCGTTTAAAAATTCGATTGGCCGATGCCGTGCGAGACAAAAATACCTAGCGAGGAGTTTTTGAGCTCGCGTCGGCTCACTGCGTCGTCAAGTCTTCCGTGCGAGCCGCGTTCTTCGGAAGAGGAGCGACATGCAGAGCAGGCCAGGGACGTCGTGTTGCAAGCCGTCTTCTAGCCCCTCGGATGGCTTGCCGCAAGTGGTTTTTTTCGCGCCCGGCTGCCCAAGCGCGGATTGATCGCAGTTTTCGTGTAATCTCTCTTTCGGGGGAGCGCCCGCCAAGGCTCTCCGAGCAACCAGATCTAGCGAGCGTCGCCGAGAGCACCGAGCGCTCCGCGGGGTCACAGCTCCAGCTTCGCGCGTATGGCCTCCTCCTCTGTCTCTCGACCCCGTTCCTCTTCTTCAGCACGGTCCTTCGCATGCGCATCGTGCTGCCTTTGCCGCATGATCGCCGGGTAATGCCGGTTTGCAATCGCCGTCCACTTCTTCGCATCGTCGACCGCGGCCTGGGCAAAGCTGCCTTGGATCCGGATCCACGCAACCGGCCCACAGAAGTCGAAACGGCTTGGTTCGCATCCGAGCTTGAAACTCTGGGGTTCAGGCGGATTCCGGAAAAGCTGCATCCACTCGCGGGATGCCGCCCGATCGAATATCAGATAAAGGGCGCCGTCTCGGTAGTCGACTCCAAGCATGCGGAGCTCGGAAAACGGCGTCGGCTCGGCGGGGCACCCCCGTGGCTGCGGTTCGTCAGGCTTCTGGCTCGATACGGGCTGAACCCGGACGCTCGTCCTTTCGGACTTGACGGCCGCGCTCGGGCTGACCGCCGAATGAGCGCGGATGGCCGCAGGTGCGTTGACCGCGGCCGCTGCGGTGGGCGCCGCGGGACTCCTGGATTGAGGCTTGCCTTCACGCCCCTGCGACGTTGTAGACGCTCGGAGCCTCTGGAAATCCGAATGGAGCCGTTGATCCGCGCCGGGTCCGTCGCTCGCAACTGCGCTCTGCGGCTGCGTGTCCGGCTGTCTTTCAGGGTGCTTTGCGGGCTGCCGTTCCGGCTGCCTCTTCGGCTCGGAGTCACGGGGGCCGCCGGCTCCAACGCCCTCCCGCGCGCTTCGCACTTGTTCGGACACGCGACTGGCGAGCGACTGCACCGTGGTCAATTGAGCCTGCGCTTCGCGCCACGCGCCCGGATGCAAACCCCAGTTGCCCATCAAGAATGCGCGCAGGAAGTCGTAAAGGTCGGCAAACAAGAAGTTGGCAATTGCATCGTCGTCTCCCTTCTGCACTCCGAGGTCAAAGGCTGCTTGAATCGCGTCTGTAATTGCTCTTTCCCCCTCCTCGACCGCCGCCTGGAAGCACTTGTGAATTGTGGCGCTGCTGTTGAACATTTCGCGCGACTCTAATCCGCTTCGAATCCGGTTAGCCGCGGCGAGGGCTTCGGTCTCTCGCGCGCGCTGAATGTCACGCAGCCTGTCGACCAGCTCCTCGCGGTTCTCATTGCTGAGACCGCGTAAGAGTAGATCCCTTGTCTGCTCAACAGAGTGCTTCGTCGGAGAGCCGCTCGTCGCTGGCTTCTGGACCGCACCGCGGTGGCCGCCTGAATCGTTCATGGGCGCAGACTAGCACGGCGGGGCATGCGTCAGGATGATCCGTCGTAGGTCGCGCGGCTCGAGCAGCTGCGCCGTTTCCCGAGCGATCACTGAAGGCCACCACCTCAGCCCACTAGAACCCGAGCTCTTGCTTTCGTTCCTCGGCGCCCGGTGCCGGGTCCTCTTTTTGATTGATCACCGGCAAATCAGCGGCGCGCTCGGCGTTGATCTTGATCCAGTCGGTCTTGTCGTCCGGCAGCTGCGCCTCATCGTAGATGGCCTCGACCGGACACTCCGGCACGCAGGCTCCGCAGTCGATGCATTCATCCGGGTCGATATAGAGCATCTCACCGTCGGCGTGAAAGCAGTCCACGGGACAAACGGAGACACAGTCGGTAAACCGACACCCTTTGCAATTGTCGGTGACAACGAAAGTCATGGGGCTCTGATAGCGCCGAACCGCGCGGGGATCAACGCTTTTGCAAGGCGGCGGCTACTCCTCGAAGGGGGCGACGTCCCCGGCGCCGGCGCGAATCACTCGGGGTCGTGGACCGGTCAGATCCACCACGCTGGTGGGGAGCGTCCCGCCGGGACCCCCGTCCAGAACCAGCTCGAGGCCCGGAAACTCCTGAGCGATCTCTTTCGGATCGGGCTGCGGGCTGGAACCGTGGCGTGCTGCGGTGGTGGAAATGATCGGCCGTCCAAGCTCGGTCGTGAGAGCCAGCGCCACCGGATGGTCGGGAACGCGGATGCCCACCGTCTTGCGCGGCGACTGGACGATCTTCGGGACTTCGCGGGTGGCCTCCAGAATGAAACAATAAGGGCCTGGAAGAAAGGCCTTGAGCACCCGGTGTACACTGTCGTGCATCACCGCGTAGCGTGAGACGTCAGCCAGGTCACGGCATAAGAAGGCCAACATCTGGTTTCGATCCATCCCCTTGATTTGGTACAGGCGGTCCACTGCTCGCTTGTTGAAGACGTCGCAGCCGAGCCCGTAGACGGTGTCGGTCGGATACCCGATCACAGCGCCCGAGCCGAGCGCATCCACAGCTCGCCGGATCTTTCTCGGTTCAGGATTTTCCGGGTTTATCTCGATCAACATGGCTAAAGCGACTGGTAGAGCTCCAATATGCGCACGGATTGCGGGCGGAGCTCCATCCGGAAAGTCCCGCGCTGGGATTGCAGACGCTCCCCGTCGAAGACATCCACGGCATGGCGGGCGTCCGTCGAGCTCACGCGAGCGTTGACCGCGCGCTCGGTGGGGTTTCCGACGCACAGCACCCGCGACTGATTTTTGGCGTCACACAGCAGGTTGACGAACACTTCCCGAGGAGCTGCGCTCAAGTGGAACAAGTCCAGCGCGTCCCGAGCCCGCTGGAGCGCGCGTCGCAAGGCCGGGCGGTTCATCCCCAACAGCGACGGCACTTTGCGGCGGCTGTCATGCGCCAAGAAAGGAGCCCGCTCGAGTGGCATCATGTGCTGGTCCCGGTCTGGAAAATGGGGTCCCACACTCACCAGCTTGCCCTTGGAAAGGGCTTTTGCGATCTGGCGGGAAAGGTCGACTTCCAGGCTGCCCGGGCAAAGCACGACCGTCCACGCGCCACGCAAGGCCTCTTGCATAAGGTCGCTTCCGACCGTGAGGAAAGGAATGCCTAGGGCTTCGAGCTCGGCCTCCAGCATTCGCGAAAATTCATCGGTGTCGAGCACCACCCGGCCGGGTAGTCCGAAGGGGTCTTCCAGACAACTCGCTGCGACCCCCAGGTTTGGTGCGTTGAAAAACGCTTGGCCCAAGGGCGCAAAGGCGTTGAGCGCCCGGGTGAGTCGCCGAACGTTGTCGGGCACCACGATGGTGACCCCGCCCGCCGGATGTAGCTCGTGAAGGCGCAAACGTTCGGCGGCCCGGACAAAGCTCTGCCAGAACCCAGCCTCGGGCTGGGTTGTCCCCGAGGCGCTGATGGGAGCGCCGATCCAGCCAGTCTGCTCGACCGCCATGTGCAACGTGAATCCTTGAAGCCCGGAGGCCAACGCCACCAGCGCGCAAAAGCTATCTCTAGCTGTGGTGCGGGCCGGAGCAAATGCCGAAAAACCGACGCGGAGCTGGCTCGAATAGGCCAGGGTACCCGACGCGCGAGCTCGCGCTGCGAGCTCAGTGCTATCGCGCGTAATGGCGCGGCGCTCTTCGGGTGAGCTCCCGCCGTACAGGCTCAAGCTGAGCAAGTCAGCTGCCGAGTGCCTTTGGCCTCCGCCGAGAGCAGCGGTGCTGTGGATTCTCAAGTCATGCACAGTGGGAATGCCGTCGAGTCCATGGGCTCGGAGCGTTCTGGTCATTCTCTTCAGCGCCTGTGCTACGAGTTGCTCGCGAAATTCCAACCAATCGAGAAAGGGACAAATCTCCACCGCGGTGCTGGCCGCCATCCTGCGCGGCGGCTCGAGATTGGAAAAGCTCAGGCTGGGATCGCCGTACATCTTTCGCAAACGCTCGAGGTTATCGTATCGGTTGTGAATGAATTGGCGATAGGCCAAGATCGCATCGGGGTGATAGTCGCGATCGGCAGGTCCGTCGCGTAGCTCCGAGATGGTGACATCGTCGACGGCCATGATGACGATGGGGCCGTCGGGCCAGCGCAGGGGTCGCAGCTTGCCGGCCGCCGCGGATAGCCACCGGTCCGCCGCCTCGAGGAAGGATTGGCTCGCGTAGCTCGGTGCGGGAAAGAGCAGAGGAAGCAGCGGGAGCAGCACGCGTTTGCCGCTTGCCGATCGCGCCTGACAGTCGGGGTCCCAGATGATGCGCTCGGGGATGCCACACAATGCGAGGTCGGCGTTCTGGTGGGGGCCGGGACGGATGATTGCTAGAAGCCCCAGCTCCTCAGCCAGTCGCAAGAATCGTGCAACGTCGAGCTCCGGGCGTTTTTCGCCAAAGTCGTATTTTCCGTCGCGAAGCTCGTGCACGCTCCAGGGCACGCGGGTATCCACCAAGCGCAGGCCGAGCTCACGCACGGCGGCGAGCACCGAACGCCAGTGCTGCGGGCGTAACTCGTAATAGTTTACCGCCCCGGCAAACAGCGGCGTGTGCTCACCATCGAGCTCCAGCCCACCCGGGCCAAGCTTCACGATGCGCGTTTTTCCCTTTCTTTTCCGCTTCGCCATGTCTCGAGGCTCGCGCTTGTACAAGGTTCTGATGCGCCGCACCAGGGCTAGTACCAGGAACTTGAGGCGCGCAGTACTAGCAGCTAGCGTCGCGCGAATGCGGCATTTTTCGAAAATGCCTTGACACAGGGGAAGTTAGAGGCCACCGCGCTTTCATGGTGCCGACTAGAAAGTTCGGCGCACTCGGCGTACGTCTCATCACTCTGCCAGGTTTTCGCTGTTGCATCAGCTTGGTCATGGGCTCGCTCGGTTGCTCTCAATCCGTCGCCGAACGCCCGGCGGTTTTTCAGGCCTCACGGCGACCCGTTCTTCTGCGACAGAAAGGGCAAGCCGTTCTGTACGGCGACTCGCTGGCCGGAAAACCCACCGCCAGCGGCGAACCCTATAATCCCCGAGCTTTCACGGCAGCGCACCGCACGCTGCCTTTTGGAAGCGTAGTGCGAGTTTCGCGAACCGATGAGCCGTTGAGTGTCACGGTTCGCATCAACGATCGGGGTCCATTCGGTGATCCTCACAGGATCATTGATCTGTCGCGCGCTGCGGCCGAGCGCTTGGGCATGCAAAAGCGCGGTATCGCTCCGGTTGTGATCGAAGTGCTCGAATATCCGTCACCACGCGGCCGAGCTCGTAAGCCGTCCAACGGACCTGATACCTGAATCATGCGCTTTCTCTTCGGCGACGCAGCGGTGGGAGAAGAGCTTCGGCAGCGCCAGAACAAGCTCAGGCTCATGGATGAGTTTTGGGATGCCTTCAAGAAAGCGTGCGACGTACCATCGGTGGAGCTCGCAGAGCGGCTCCGATGGATTGACCAGCGGCTCTGGGTCGACAGCGGCGCCCACCTCGAAAATTCACCCCAATCAGTGGTCGTTTCCAGCGATGAATGGCACCTGCAGCCATTGATCCAAGCCTTCATCGATCGAGCGCGGCCCAAATTATCTGACTGGGATTTTTCGCCGGTCAGGCCGAAGCTTGAGCTTTCGGAGGCGCTGAGCGCGGTAGCTCGCGGCGTGTGCCTGGATGGGGCGCGCGTTCGGCTGGAACCAGCGCCCGGGCGACTACTGAACGTGGTGGTGCACCTGGCCAACGCCTGGAGCGACCGGGATGAAGAGTCCGCAGCCGCGGTCGAATCCGTGGTGGAAGCGCTGATCGGCCAGCGCCTCTTCGAAACTTGGATCGATTCGATTTCGGTAGCGCCGCTGGCTCGAGGAGGTCGGTTGCGGTTGGTGGGTCCGGGATCGACAGAAACTGAGTCGCTTCGAAAATTGAGTCTTTTGGTGGATCGGGCCGTCGAAAAAGCCCGGACCGAACTCGGTGAAGAGCCGCTTTACCTGGCAAAAGACCGGCTGAGCTGGACGGTTTTGGTGGCTTCGCCCGAGTCAGCCGACGACTATCCGGCGCAGGAAGATCTGCAATGGGCCAGCACGCTACTGCCGGACCTGGTCGAGTGCTTTCTCCAGCGTGCTCCCGTGTGCTCACAGCGATTTTCTCGTAACCAAGAAATATTCTGTTATCTCAAGATGGAAAAGCCCGGAGCCACCGCGGAGGAGCTCCTCGCCAGGCGAAACGCACTGGAGGACGCGCTCGATTCCGAGCTTTTTGCGCATCAGGCCGGGGCTTGCGTCGGAAACGGCCTGGGGCTGCGTTATTGCTACATCCATCTCGCACTGAGCGATCTGCATAAAGGGCTCAACATCGTACGCGAAACCGCTCAACGGCAAGGCGTCGGGCGGCGGAGCTGGATCCTGTTTTTCGACACCGAATGGGCGGGCGAGTGGGTCGAAATATGGCCCGACGCTCCCCCGCCTCCTCATTCTGACCCCTGACCCTGGTCACTACCTAGGAGCCCATCCGGTGCGCCACGCGCCGGCGGAATTCCCGCGGCGAAACTCCGACAATCTGCTTGAACCTGCGAGAAAAGTAGAACTGGTTACCGAACCCCAGTCGGTCAGCGATTTGTTTATCCGTCAAGCTGCTGGTTTCCATCAGAGCGCAAGCTCGGTCGACCAGGCGCGCAACGCGGTAGCGAGCGGGCGGCATGCCGCAATGGCGCGCGAAGCGTTTTCGAAACGTCTCGTACGACATCCCCAGCTCCCGGGACAGTTGCTCGAGGTCCAGCTCCCGCGCGTGATCGGATTCCAGAGCTGCGCGCGCCCGCGCCATGGTGCGTTGCTCGGCGGGCGTCCCTTGGCCGCCTCCCCAAGCCAGAGCCTCCGCCATCACTTGCATCAGCCGGCACACTTCCACCATCGGCTGCTCGGAGCCGGGCTGGCGCGGTGCGCCCGGCACTGCCTCGAGCTTCGTAAGCCATTGGTCAACCGGTTCGACATGTAAGATCGGGCGCTCCACGTCCAGCAGGCCGCACTCTCGCCACAGGTCGAAGACCGGTCCTTCGAATACCAGGAAAAATTCTGTCCACCGCTGCCCAGGTCTCGGACCGTAGCGATGAGCTAGCTCGGGAAAGACTACGATCAGGTCTGCTGGCACAATATCGCGCTCGAGACCATTTCCGTCCTGGTAATGCGCCTGACCGTCGAGGGAATACACCAGGGCGTAGCTACCAAAAATCCGCATGGTCGACGGCGCGCCGCCTCCGTCGACTCGAGCCAAGCCCACTTCGGTGATCCGGCCGAGCGGCGAGCTCGAGGCATAACGAAAAGACAGGTACGGAGCGCGGAGCGTCTTCATGCCAACGCGAGCGTAACCCGGACAAAACCAAAAAGGATAAGTTTTATGCCAAAAGCGACATCCCCTAACCCCGGTCGCCAGCCTAAACTGAACTAAACTTCTGAGATTTACTGGGATGTCAGCCCCGATCGACGCACTGCCCGCACTCACCTCGCTGGGCAAGCTTTTGGATATGAGCCCGAACGCGTTCGGACTGATGCGGCGTTCGGGAGACATTTTTTTCGACACCGACGCGCTGCGCGCTCGCTTCCAAGAAGACGGTTATCTCTACTTGCCGGGATGCCTGCACCGAGACCAAGTGCTGGAGGCTCGGCGGTCCATGCTGTCTCGTATTGATATACAATCTCTGGATCCGCGGTTTCCCTGCATGGATGGCGTCGTGAAACAGGGTGTGGATCTGGGCTTTCGGGAGAACCTGACTCGAGATAACTCCGCGCTGCACCGCGTGCTCTACGGCGGTCCGATGATGGAGTTCTTCGCACGCTTTCTGGGCGGCACGGTACGGCATTTCGACTACACCTGGGTGCGCTGCCTGGCGCCGGGCTGGGGCACTCCTCCACATTACGACATCGTTTACATGGGCCGCGGCACGCGCAAGCTCTACACCGCGTGGGTGCCGATGGGCGATATCGATTTCGAGCTCGGGGGACTCATGGTGCTGGAGGGTTCACACCGAAACCACCGCTTGCTGAACGGCTACGCGCAACGCGACGTAGACGAATATTGCATCAACAAGCCGGAGCGGGGTATCGAGGTGCAGAACTACGGCTGGCTCGCCCAAGATCCGCCGAGAGTCCGGCGCGGGCTCGGAGGACGCTGGTTGAGCCATGAATTTGGCGCCGGGGACGTGGTGGTGTTCAGCACCGTGTTGGTTCACGGCGGCCTGGACAACCGCTCGCGACGCATTCGGCTGTCGACCGATTCTCGATATCAGCTGGCTTCGGAACCGGTGGACCATCGCTGGGTTGGACCCGACCCGCCAGGCCATGGGCCGCGGGGTAAACGCGGCAAGATTTGCTAGTGTGCTGAGTCCGTAGATCGCATCAAGAAAGGTCAGGACACTAGCTTTGGCCTGCGCGCACCACTGCGCTCCCGCCGCCTGCGCCACAACACTTCTTGTACTTCTTGCCGCTTCCGCAGGGGCACGGATGGTTACGCCCGATGCGAGGACCTTCGCGCACCACGGGTGGTCCAGAGACTTGTTCGCCGTCCACAAACACCCAATTGCCATTGTGTCTGCGGAAGGTCCCGCGCTCGCGGTGTGTCACCGTCGTACCGCGGATCTTGTAACGCGCCACGAATTCCACCGTCCCCGAATCGTCGAGCGGACCACCCCCTTGTGTATTCAAAATCTCCAGGCCCAGCCACTCTGACTTCTTGGACCAAAGCTCGGTGCTGCTTCGATCCACTTCGCCGTTTCGTTCAGGGTCATGTGTACTGAGGACGTAATCCACCTCGCCGGTCGCATAAGCGGTGTATCGGGCACGCATCAGCGCTTCGGCAGTTTCGGGACGCGCTTCGCCCCGGATGTAAACGCCGCAGCACTCTTCGAGCGGTTTACCGGATCCACAGGGGCAGGACACTGGGCGTT
>DASXTY010000004.1:0-1537 GCA_036505155.1 Polyangiaceae bacterium
TGCGGGTCGAGAGACCTCAATTCAGACAGATCGCTTCCCAAAAGCCTCATCAGCGCGGATGAATTTACCTTCTCATGTCCAGAGTCCCCCTGGTTTCCAGCCAGCTTTGAACGGGTGCTCGGACGCAACTTTTTGCGCGGCGCCGACGAGTCGGAGAAAGCCCACCCCGCGGAGCGTTACTACGAGCCGAACTTTCCGGTCATCAAGGAAGACGAGGCGGCCGAACTTTGCGGCCTGTGCGACGAGTTGGCCGATTAAGGTGGCGGCGCTCTTCAAAAGACACCAGCGACAGCTTGAGAAGGCCTTCAAAGCGACCCCCCTCGCAGATCGCGGCTGGGATTTCGCCGAGGCGGCGCAGTACGTATTCGCGAGCGTACAGCGCGGCGCGCGCGAGCGTCTCGAACAGAATGGCACGCTCGCTTCTCCCAAGTCACACCAGAACGGTGTCGAGTGGGTATTTTGGGCCGAGCAGCCGAAAACAGACGCTCGCGAGTAGCGCCTCGGACCCCTCTGGGACTCGCATTTAATGATTTATCATTCTGGTTTTGGTGTTTGAGTCGAACGATCCCGCACGTCGCCGATTCCGGCTTGCCGGGCACAATTTGCGCAGCAATAGAAAGTGCCAGCTGCTTCGATGCCGTGACCGATGACTTTGCAGTTGCAATGGGCGCAGCTCGGAGCGAGCGCGTGAATTGCACATTCAAAACTGTCGAACACGTGGGTGCGGCCGCTCATCCGCACCTCGAAGCCCTTGTCGTACTCGTTTCCGCACACTTCACACTTTCCCATTACTGGTCTCCTCCTCCAATCGTACACGGAAGCATTGTCGAGAATACGCGCGACGTTTCCGGTGAGGTTTACTGATATTATTGTCGCGCCCGGCGCTGCGCTATGATTGCAATTCTGATGCAAGCGGAAAAACCGCCGGTAAAAGAACCACCCGAGAAACAGCCTCCGGAGAAAGATCCGACTCGCAAGGAGCCGCCCCGAAGAGAACCGCCGAACCCGGAGCCTCCCATCCGAGAGCCACCTCGACAGCCGCCAGCCGAAGAGCCCCCGCCCGGAGAACCACCCATCCAGGAGCCGCGGACGTAAAGCCAGAATCGATGGGCGCGGCGCTCTCCGGTATATCTGGTGACGATTGATCTGAGGCCAGTGTGTGGAAGTGCCCGCGCCGACATTGGTCGCAACGGCGCTCGGCGTGCTGATAATAAGGTATTGCCATGCGAGAAAAGATCCGGCCTAGGCAGTTCCAGAGGATACTGATCTGTGCCGTACTGCTCCAGCCCGGAACACTTCCGGAGCGCCGGTAGCCGTGCGCCACACCGAGGGCCTGGTCCATGGCTTTCTGGTGCTGAGGACAATGGATGGCGACCGCCTCGCCCAAGGCGATTTGACCCAGGTCGCCGTTAATGATCGGGTAACCAACCGCCTGGTGTTCCGTTTCATTGATGGCTCCATCCGCGATGAAACCGCCGTCTTTTCTCAGCGCGGTAGCTTCCGGCTCCTGAGCTATCATCTCGCGCCGAAGGGTCCG
>DASXTY010000005.1:0-5265 GCA_036505155.1 Polyangiaceae bacterium
GCTCTTGGGGCAGACCAACCACGCCGCGTACGTAGCTACCAAAGGCGGGATGATTGCGCTCACCAAAGCGATGGCGGTGGACTATGCGCCGCTCGGCATTCGAGTGAACGCTGTGTGTCCCGCCGGGGTGTGGACGCCAATGCTCCGACAATGGGCTAAGGAACAACCCGATCCGGGCGGCATCCAAACCTATTTGGACGAAATCCACGCGCTCGGTTACTGCCCGGAAGGCGACGTGGTCGCCGATGCCTGTGTGTTTCTCCTGTCGGATAAGGCGCGCTTCATCACCGGTTGCATCTTACCGGTTAGCGGCGGCGCCGAGCTCGGGTACCGGAAAGTATGACCACCATTCACCGAATTACGACTCGCGACGCTCGGTTCCAGCTGGAACATGATGCGGGTAGCGACGCCATTCATCGGAATCCGAAGTACTCCTATGCAGTCACTCTGCTCGAGTGCGACAACGGATTAGTCGGCAGTGGGTTGGCATTTACCTTAGGCGAGGGAAATGATCTGGTGTGTCAGGCCGCGAAGTTTCTCGCGCGCGGCCTGGTGGGCAAGGACATCGAAGAGCTGATGGCCGACTTCGGACAAGTCCAAAGGACAATGGCGGAGGAACAGCAATTTCGCTGGCTGGGGCCACACAAGGGCGTCGTGCATCTGGGGTTGGCATCGGTCACCAACGCATGTTGGGACCTGTGGGCCAAATCGCGCGGCGTGCCACTGTGGAAATTGCTCGTGGATTTGTCGGCCGCGCAAATTCTGGCGACCTTGGATTTGTCGTACTTGGAAGACGAATTGACCCAAGAACAGGCGCTGGCAATGCTGAGCGGTGCGCGGTCGGCGGTGCCGGACGGCTATCCGGGATACGATACCTCGGTGGGGTGGTTCCAGTACTCTGACGAGCTGGTTCGCGAGAACTGTAAGCGGGCGGTTGCCGCCGGCTTTACGGCGATGAAGTTGAAGGTTGGCTCCAAGGACGAAGAGCGCGACATCCGCCGGGCACATATCGTCCGGGAAGTTGCCGGTAGCGGAGCGCGTGTGATGCTGGACGCGAATCAACAATGGACGCTGCCGCAAGCCTTGAGCATTTGCCGGAGGCTTCGCGCCATCGATCCTTATTGGATCGAAGAGCCAACCCACCCCGACGACGTCCTTGGACACAAGACGCTCGCGGAAGTCATCGCGCCTACCAAACTCGCGCTCGGCGAGCACGTGCCCAATCGCGTCGTTTTCAAGAACTATCTACAGACTCAATGCGCCGGTTTCATTCAAGTGGACGCGGTGCGCGTGGCGGGCGTAAGCGAATTCATTGCCATCAGTTTATTGTGTCGGAAGTTCGGGGTGCCGGTGGTGCCCCATGTCGGCGACATGGGACAGATTCATCAGCATTTGGTGCTGTTCAATCACGTCGTCCTGGGGCACGAGGTGCTGTTTTTGGAGTACATCCCTCATTTGCGTGAACACTTCCTTCTCCCGGCCCTGGTAAAAGATGGTCGTTATCAGACGCCGCAAGAACCCGGGGCGAGCTCTGACTTGCGTTGAGGATGGGGTGAGTCCGCTGGTGCCCGACCCCGGCCCGCGTTATGACACCGAGCGCGATGAGACTCCCGCTCCGTGTGGTGATTTTGGGCTTCGCCGCCGGCGTCCTTCTTAGCTGCGGTCGAAACCAGACGCCGAACTCCGTGCCAGCGCGGAGCCCGTCGCTAAGGTTGTACGTTTTGGCGTCGGTAGCGGGCGCGATGGAGCCGTGCGGCTGCGTGAGCAACATGCTCGGTGGCATCGATCACGCGGCGGCCCTGGTAGAGCGCGGCACGCGCGAGGCGCCCAACTCTTTGGTGGTCGCGGCGGGACCGATTTGGTTCGAAAACCCGGCGCTCGAGCCCAAAGCGCGCACGCAACATGTTTGGAAAGCGGAGGTGCTGGCGGCCGGCCTGGCGCAGCTGAAACTCATGGCCTGGGCGCCGGCCGCAAACGACTGGGCAGCGGGAGCCCCGGAGCTCGAACGATTGAGCCAGCGCGCGCGCGCCAACGTTCTCGCCGGGAACCTTGCCGGGTCGAGCGCGGGAGCGATCGCGTCACGAATCCTCGAGCGCGACGGTTACCGGATTGGACTGGCTGGGATTAGCCTTCCGCTGCGTCGCGGCCAGCCTCCGTCTGGAGTGCGCATCGAGGGAGCGGGGGAGAGCCTCGAGCGTTCACTTGCGGAGCTCCGGCGTAAGGGAGCACAAATCCTGGTTGCGCTAGTGGCGGCCCCCAGGGGGGAAGCTCTCCGGCTTGCCGAAAAGGTGCCAGGGTTTCATGTGATGGTCGTAGGCAAACCCTACGACGAAGGCGAAAGCAACGACAGCGCCACGCCACCGGTGCTGATCGGTTCCACCTTGGTGGTGCAGCCCGAAAATCATTTGCAGGCGATATCGGTGGTCGATTTCTTCGTGCAAGAGTCCGGCTTCAAGTTTTTGGACGGCTCCAACATTCAACAAGAGCAGCAGCGGTTGAGCCTGCAACAGCGCATCCGCGAGCTTGAAAGCCGGCTGGATGACTGGAAACGTCACCCGGATTCTGTCAACCAGCGCGATGTGCAGGCGCGCCAAAAGGACTTGGAGCAACTCCGAGAACAGCTCAGCAAGTTATCCGGACCCGTTATCCCCAGTAACGAAAGTTTTTTCACTTATGGACACGAACCGGTTCGGGCGGAGCTCGGGTCCCATTCTGGCATCGCAGCCGAGCTTCGCGCTTATTATCGGCGGGTTAACCAGCATAACCGGGAGGCGTTCAAAGATCACAGGCCTCAGCCGGCGGGGGAGTCGGAAAGCAGCTACATCGGGATCGAAAAATGCTCCAGTTGCCACGCGGAGGAGCGCAAATTCTGGAATACGACCGCCCATTTCAAAGCCTACGCCACGCTTGCCAACCAAGACAAGCAATACAATCTCGATTGTGTGGGCTGCCACGTCACCGGATATGAAAAGCCCGGGGGCTCGACGGTCACTTTCGTGGAAGCCCTGAAGGACGTTCAGTGCGAGTCTTGCCACGGTCCCGGATCGCGCCACCTCGGCGAGCCGACTAACCGCAAGTTCATCGTTTCGCGGCCTCAGCGTTCGCTGTGCGCCGCTAGCTGCCATTATCCGCCGCACGTCCACGACGACTGGGACGTGAACCAGGCTTGGAAGGGGATCATCGGCCCCGGCCACGGCGGCTGACGGCGCAATCCGCCTACAGCCTTCCGTCATCAGCAACTATCCTTGCGCCGGCCCTGTCTGACTGAGTTTTACGCCAAGGGAGAGATCATGGACCTGTACCTGCATCGAATTCACGGTGTTCTAAGCGTTGAGTGGCTCAAGATCGGCAATACGCCGGTGACGCTCGTAACCATCTTCATCACGGTGTCGATAGTTCTCGCAAGCTTGGTCGTTTCCAAGCTAGTGCGAGCGGCCGCGCGACGCGCCTTCAAACGCAGAGGCATCGATGCGCAGGAAGGAGGCGTCGGCGTTACCCAGCGGTTGATTCACTACGCAATCCTGATCGTGGGAATCGCGGTGGCTTTGCAAACCGCGGGCATTGAGCTCGGGGCTCTATTTGCAGCCGGCGCCGTGTTTGCGGTGGGCATCGGCTTCGCCATGCAAAACATCGCGCAAAACTTCGTTTCGGGCGTGATCTTGTTGGTGGAGCGCAGTATTAAACCGGGAGACATCTTGCAAGTGGATTCGCGGATCGTCAAAGTCGTCAAGATGGGAATCCGCGCCACGTTAGTGCGCACCCTGGACGAGGAAGACCTCATCGTTCCCAACGCGACTCTAGTGCAGTCGACTCTGAAGAATTACACGCTGGAGGACGACCTGTATCGGCTGCGCGTGCGCGTCGGCGTCGACTATTCAGCGGACATGAGGATAGTGCGCGAGCTCCTGATCCAGGCGGCACAAACCATGGAATGGAGTGACCCGAAATATCCGCCGCGAGTGCAGATGCTGGACTTTGGAAGTTCGTCGGTAGACCTGGAAGTTTCGGTGTGGATGCACGACCCCTGGCAGCTTGCGCCACGCTCGTCCGAGCTTCGAGAAGCGGTGTGGTGGGCCTTGAAGGGCGGGGGCGTGGAAATCGCCTATCCGCAGATGGACGTCCATCTCGATCCTCCCCTCATTGACTCGCTCTCCAAGCTGGCTCTGCGCGCCGCGCCGCTTCCATCGTGATTAAGGGATCAAAGATCAGGGCGCCGTGGGCTCCCGCGGCTCCACCGTGAGATCCACGTGGCGCCCCGAATTGAAAGTAAAAAACGCGTGTCCGGGGGCCTTTTGGGTCGCGTATTCGATACCGATCTGCCGGATGTGCCGCGCATCTCCGGGCTGGTCGTCCGACGGCTGCCGTTGCACAATGGTAGCCTCGATACGAAAACGTTGGCGCCCGGCGGAGACCTGGTCGGCTTTGAGCGCAAACCGGCCCGACTTTAGCAAGATGAGCAATCCCTTCAGCAGGTGATTCAGCACCGCGGGCACTTCCAGCTCAACTGGTTCTGCGCGCACCAAATAGCCGTTTTGGTCCACCTCAAAGTCGACAGTGAAACCGCCCGCCGCTCCCAGCGGGAGCGATACCCACGCCGCGTCCCCCTGAGTCGCCGGTGGAATGGCTTTGATGACGGCTCGGGTGAGGTTTGTCGTCTCCACCGCCGCACCGGATTCGCCGTAGGCTAGCCCGCCGGGCGATCCCTGTTCCGCGTTATCCGATGGGCCCGGCTCGGAGCCGCCGGCATCTGAATTCGGCTTCGGCCTTTCTCGTTTGGGGGCGGAAGCTTCGGGGGCAGCCTGCGCCGTGTGGCTCAGAGTTGGCGCCGGCACCGGTTCTGGCTCTTGAGCGGCAGCGGCCGGATCAGGATGCTGTTCCCCGGCGGACTCTGGCTCGTTCCTCTCCCTCACTATGACAAACTCGAACGTTTCTCCCATGAAGCGAGGCGGCGCCAGTTCTCGTGCCTCTCGCCAGGTTCCCTTTCTCTGAGTGACGAGCAGCACCAGGCAGGCGTGCAGTAGCAGGGAGCCGACCAGACACCAGAGGGAAGTCAGGCCCGAACGCGCGAGCTCCATGTGCTCTTCGAGTTTGCCACTGTGCGCCCAATCGCGCATTGCAGGCGCCACCCCTCACTAGTGCTGCGCGCCTCTAGCCGGACTTCTGTCGCGCGTCGAGGCTCACCGGACCTGCGCCGAAATAGAAAAACGCCAGCGCTCCTCCCAACATGGAGAGGTTCTTCATGAACATTGCCATCTGGACCTGGGC
>DASXTY010000006.1:0-3199 GCA_036505155.1 Polyangiaceae bacterium
CACCCGGGCTTGCGAGCCGGGCTCGCGGCAGGCGGCGCCGGCTTTTGCGGAGCTTCCAGCGCTGGCGGTGGTGGCTCGTTCGCCAACGGCGGCGGCTCGAGCCACATGGTGAGCCCTCGGTCGCGCAATGTGACGCGAAAGGCCGCCAATAGCCCCGAACCCACCAGCCCGTCGAGGTCCACGTTCAGCCCCTTTTCGATGTCAGCCACTGGCGCCCCATACACCCCGGCGACCCGTGGGAGCTCGAACGCTCCGATTCGCAAGACCGGCAGCGTCCCTTGTCGGAGCGCGCCCGACTCACCCATTTTGGGCAGGGACTTGGTCGAAATACCCGCCTTTTTCCACCCCTGTTCATCCAGAGCGAGGGGAAAGCTCATGGATGTGTCGATGAGCAACGACGCCGCGGGGGCCGTCTGATCTGCGCCAAACGCGCCGCGCATCAGCATGCCGCCCCCCCTGAGGTAGGCGACTCTTACCGTGGTAGCGAAGGGAGGAGGGGGGGGCTCGAAAGTGCGCACCACGAATTGACCTCCAGTGAGGTCAATCGTCGGGTGAAGGTGCCGGAGCAGATTCACTCCGAGCAACATCTTGATGGGAGCGTTGATCTGTCCGCTGATCCCTGAAAGGTCGTGGGCCAGAGCGGGAACGTCTTTGACTTCGATGCGCTCCCCAAATCGCAACGACACCCAGCTTGCTTCTCCGCCGCCCCCGGTGTCCACCACAGCCTCAGCGGTACCGGTAGCCACCATGCCGAGCCCCGGTTCGCCGTTGATCTCGAGCGGCACGATGAGCGCACTGGATCCGACCTGCGGCATTTCGCTCACTGCGAGCAGGCCCCCGCTGAGCTCGAACGGCTTGCGTCCCGAGCCGCGCCGCGCAAGCTTGGCCACCTCCACCGCCCATGGATCGCGCACATCGGGATCCGAAGTCAGCTGTTCGAGCTCGTCGGCGGCGCTCTCTACCTTCCCTGAGTACCATAAGGCGCGGCCCCGCACACCGCGCGCTTCGGCGCCTTCCACCGTCTGAAGCAGCTGCACTGCGCGGTCGAATTCGAGCTGTGCCAGAGCAATGCTCGAGGCGAGCAAGCGAACTTCCTTGCGTGTCCCGGCAACGCGAAGCGCGTTATCGACGGCGTACTGCGCATCTTCGATGTCGCAGTTCCGAAAGCTAACTTGAGCTCGATCGAACCACTTTTTTCCGAGCGGTGGCCAATCCGCGCCGGCTGGACGAATCCCGCATCCGGACAAGAGACACACGAGACCCACGCCGGGCACAAGCCCGCCATGGAAGCGCCTTCGATTCAATAATGGGCCGGCCAAGCTCGCCGCCGCTGGGATAGCCCATCGAGTCCGCCCCGTCGAGCGGCGACCGCCGCGTCCAAGCCAGAAGGCGACCGATTCGGTAAGCCCGCGCCCGAGATGAGTGGGCGCCCGCTGTGCTAGGCTCTGGCAAAGTGTCAACGGTGGCGTGCGTTCCCGGGTCTTCGAGCTTTGGAAAGCGGGATGTGCTGAGCATTCCCGTCCTGCTCCTGAACCGGCACTTCGCGCCGGTCAGCGTGGCCTCCGCCCGCCGGGGGATCGTGCTTCTCTATGGCGGTTCTGCACTGGCGATCGACGACACAGGGGAAGCGCACAGCTTTCTCACCTGGAAGAAACTTCCGGTGCGGCAGGACGACGACTGTTTGCCCATCGTGGGCGGTGCGCTGCGAGTCCCTCGGGTATTGCACTTGCTCGGTTACGATCGCTTCCCCCGCATGACCGTACGCTTGACGCGGAAGAACCTGATGTTGCGAGACGGGCATCAGTGCCAATATTGTGGTCGGCTGCCAAGCTTGCGCGATCTGAACGTGGACCATATCGTCCCGCGGTCGCGAGGCGGACTGGACTCGTGGGAAAACTTGGTGGTCTCCTGCCGCTACTGCAACCTGAAGAAGGGCAGGCGCACTCCCGACGAAGCGGGAATGACACTTTTACGCCATCCCCAGCAGCCGCGCTGGTCGATGAGCGCCCACATCCTCATGGCGGCGCGCGAGCCCTGTTTGGAGTGGCAACCTTTTCTCAAAGCCGGGTGAAACCATAAGGTCCGAAGTCCGCGCCGTAGCTTCGGGAGCGGGAGTTGAGTCGCAGGCCAAGCCCGTCTTATGATGCGGGCATGTCCCGTCTGTGCCGCAAAGTTTGGTTTTTTTCACTGGCCCCGCTCACCTTGCTCGCTTGCGAGCACTCGGGAAAAAGTCCGGTTACCCCGAGCTCCGAGGCAGCGAGCGCGCCCCAAGAGCCCGCGGACTCACCGCCGCCGGAGAAAAAACCCGAAGCCACCCAACAAAAGCCGGATGAGGAGGGCTGGGAGGGCGAAGAAAGCGGGGGCGGGCCCAAGGACGCTTCGAGCCACAGTGCTGCGCCAAAACGCGGTGAGGAGACGCGCACGACCGAGTCCATCCAGAAGCTAGTTCTCGAGCAACGCAAGCCGGTTCGAAAATGTTACGAAGATGCGCGCAAGAAGCAGCCCGACCTTCAGGGCGACATGATCATTCACTTCGTGCTCGATCCAAAGGGCAAAGTGAAAACCGCCGAGCTTGATACCAAACGCAGTACCATAAAAGCGCAGTCCGTCGCCGACTGCGCGATTAGCGTGATCAAGCAAATCCAGTTTCCTCCCTCGTCTCGCGGCATGGAAACGAACGTGGACTATCCGTACAATTTCAAGCCATAGCGGTTACGCTCAATTGTCGTAGCCGAAGCGGAGTAGGAATTTCGCAGCGCGCTGAAAAGCCGACAGCGACGGAATTTCGAAGCCCAGCGAGTTCGCGAGACAGTTTATGATGCAAAACACCGCGCAGATGTGAATCGCATTCTCGAGCGCGGCGTCGCTCACCCCGGACGCGCGCACCGTCTCCGCGTCACCGGGGACCACGGTGCGCGGTGATCGCGCGAGCTTTTGGACGAATTCGAGGGTGGCACGCAGTTGAGGCGAAATCGGCGCGGTCGACATTTCCGTGAAAACCGCATCCACCACGTTCGAGCCGAGTGCGCGCTCCGCCACTGCGCGGTGCGCGCCGTAACAGAAGCGGCAGTCGTTGCTGTGCGAAACGTACGCGGCAATGAGCTCGCGCTCGCCCACGGTCCATTCCGAAGCGCCGCGCAAGAGCTCCTCGAAATATTTGTTGATGTCTTTACCGAAAAGCTCCGGCCGGTACCAGAGC
>DASXTY010000007.1:0-13577 GCA_036505155.1 Polyangiaceae bacterium
GACGTATAGCCGGCGCACGGTTTGGCCAGCCGGCCCGGTCTGCACCGTGATAAGCTGCATGCCGAGCATCTTTTCAGCCACCCGGCGGACCTCGGGCGGCCCGCCTTCGCGCACCAGTTTGACTCCGCCGCCTTTGCCTCGCCCGCCGGCGTGGATCTGCGCTTTTACGACCACCACCGCGGGAGCGCCCTCACCGCTCGGCTGGTCCGGCTGCGGGGCGAGCAACTGGGTGGCGGCCCGTTCCGCCTCATCGGCCGAAAAACAAGCAAGGCCCTTGGGGATGGGGATGCCGTAGCGCGAAAAAATCTGCTTAGCCTGGTACTCGTGAATCTTCATGTCTTGGACTTCACGATATCGATGACCTTTTGCACGCTTTGCGCGCTCTGCTTCAGCATCGCCGTTTCTTCCGCGCTGAGCTCGACTTCCACTATTTTTTCCACACCGCCGGCGCCGAGGATCACCGGCACCCCCATGTACAGGTCCTTGTAGCCGTATTCCCCTTCGAGGTACGCGGCGCACGGCAAGAGCCGTTTTTGGTCGTAGAGGTACGCTTCGGCCATGGCGAGCGCGCTGGCCGCCGGCGCGAAATACGCGCTGGTCCCCATGAGCCCCACGATTTCGCCGCCGCCGTTACGGGTGCGCGTCACGATGGCATCCAGCTTGTCTTTGGAAAGAAGTGAGGTGACCGGTACCCCGTCGACCGTGCAATAGCTCAGCACCGGCACCATGTCGTCGCCATGTCCGCCGAGCACCATGGCGCGCACGTCTTTGATGCTGACTCCGAGCTCGCGGGCCAAAAACAGGCAGAAGCGCGAGCTGTCCAGGATGCCGGCCATCCCCACCACGTTCTGGCGGGGCTTACCAGTGCGTCGCTTGAACTCGTACACCATGGCATCCAGCGGATTCGAGACCACGATGGCGAACGCGTCCGGACAATGCCGCTTGGCGTTGTCGGCGACATTTTGAATAATGGGAAGATTGGTTCCCACTAAGTCATCGCGCGATTGACCGGGCTTGCGCGGAATTCCCGCAGTGATGATGAGGACATCCGATCCGGCCAGATCCTCCCAGCTGGAGCTACCCGACACCCGGCAGTCGCTAGCCGAAAGCGCCGTCGATTGTTCCAGGTCGAGCGCCTTACCCTTGGCGAGTTTTTCCTTTTCCGGAATATCGAACAACACCACGTCGCCGAGCTGTTTGGCCAACGCCAAGTGGGCGAGCTCGCCGCCGATGTTGCCCGCTCCAATGAGACCCAGCTTTGCTCTAGCCATGATTTGTCCTTTCACGCGCGCTGCAGGCCGAAGCCTCAGTCGTCCATGTGCTGGATAACCGCTCGCCCGAATTCCGAACAGCTGACTTGGTGGGCGCCTTCCATCAGTCGGGCAAAATCGTAGGTGACGGTCTTCGAGCCGATGGCTCCATCCATTCCCCGGATAATGCACTGGGCCGCCTCGGTCCAGCCCAGGTAACGCAGCATCATCTCGCCGCTCAGGATGACCGACCCCGGGTTCACCCGGTCCAACCCCGCGTATTTGGGTGCGGTGCCGTGGGTGGCTTCGAAGATCGCATGGCCGCTCTGATAGTTAATGTTACCGCCCGGAGCGATGCCGATTCCACCGACCTGTGCAGCCAGCGCATCACTCAGGTAGTCGCCGTTCAAGTTCATGGTCGCAACCACGTCAAATTCCTTGGGGCGTGTCAAAACCTGCTGCAGCGTGATATCTGCGATCGCGTCTCGCACCTTGAGCATCTGTTTCCATTTTCCGTTGCCGTGGGTTTCTCTCAGGGCGAGGACTTCTTTCACTTCGCGCTGCAATTCTTGCTGCGCATCGGGAGGAGCCATTTCGTACCCCGGCTCGAGCTGCCGAGCGTTGTCTTCCACGCTCAAGTCCGGCTTCGATTGGATGTTGTCCAAAACCCACGATTCCCGCTCGGTGATGATCTGACTTCGGAACTCGCGCTTGGCAAGTTGGTAACCCCAGTCGCGAAACGCCCCCTCGGTGAACTTCATGATGTTCCCCTTGTGCACCAAAGTGACGCTTTTCCGGCCCTCGGCCAGGGCGTACCGGATTGCGGCGCGCACCAGCCTTTCTGTGCCTTCCCGTGAAACCGGCTTTATGCCGATCCCGGACGTCTCGGGAAAACGGATCTTTTTAACCCCCATCTGGCCCTGCAAAAACGCGATCACCTGACTGGCTTCTTCGGTTTCCGCGGCCCATTCAATGCCGGCGTAAATGTCCTCGGTATTCTCCCGGAAGATCACGATATTGACGTCGGCAGGCCGCTTGATGGGGCTCGGCACATTGGTAAACCAGCGCACCGGACGCAGACACACGTACAAGTCAAGCTGCTGTCGAAGGGCCACGTTGAGTGAGCGAATGCCCTTGCCCACCGGCGTGGTCAGCGGGCCTTTAATGCCCACTAAATACTTTCGGTATGCCTCGACGGTTTCTTCGGGCAGCCAAGTATCGAACTTGCGTTTGGATTTTTCTCCCGCAAAAACCTCGTACCAGGCAATTTTGCGCCTCCCGCCGTAAGCCTTTCCCACCGCGGCGTCCAGCACTGCACTCGCAGCTCGCCAGATATCCGGCCCGGTGCCGTCGCCTTCGATGAACGGCAAGATGGGTTGGTCCGGTACCTCGAGTCCGCCGGACGACATACGGATCGGATCGCCAGCTCGAGGGGGGGCGAAGTCTTCCACAGTCACTCGGCGATCTGGAATTTTTTGCTAACCGTCACCGCGTCGCCTTCGAACGGGGGCACCTTGCCCTTGCGGAACACTGAGGCGACGCAACTTCCTACCAACGTTCCGGCGAAGGGCGCTCCAACCGTCGCGTTGGTAACCTTGCCGCTTGGGGCAATGGTAATGGTTGCAGAGCCGCTGCCGGTGGGACCGTCGGGACGTTTGCAAGCGCTCGCCTGCGCAGCCAACGTCGAAAGCGTTGCCTTTGCAGCTCCCGCATTGAAGCTCGAAACACCCGACGACGGCTTGTCTTTGACCACGGTCTTTTCCTCTTCCTTCTTTGGCTCGGCGGGGGCCGCTTTGCCGCCGCCGGAAGCACCCTTTGCCGTCGTTTTCGCTGCGACCGAGCCGGCAGCTTCTTTCGATCCGGCGTCGGTTTGAGCTGTTGCAGACTCGCCTTTGGCTTGCTCGCCCTCCTTGTTCTCTTCTTTGGCAGAAGCCTTTTCCGTGGACTTCGATGCGCTTTCTTTGGTCTCGGTATTGGACTCGCCCTTGGAATCCTGCTTCCCTCCTCCTCGAACGAAGATCGCGATGAGGATGGCGACCACGCCGAGGGCGCCGCCCACAATGACCCCTTTGTTGACCCCGGCCTTCGCCGGCACTGCGGCGGCAGAAGCGGGCGCGTCCAGGTTCACGACGATCTTCGGTTTTGGCGGCTCGGGAGGCGGAGCGACGAGCAGTGCCGCTGCGTCCGGTGCGGCCAGCGCGCCGCCTGCCCCGCCCAATCCCATCAACCCTGCGTCCGTTCCCAAGCCAAATGGATCTTCGGCCGGAGTAGTGGCCGGCTTTGCAGCTTTGGGTGAAGGCGCTTTGGGAGCAGACTTCGCACTGGCTGCAGCACCGGACTTGGAAGCCACCGCCGCCGCCGCCGCCGCATCCCCGGGCCCCTTGCCCATACTCGCCTTGAGCGCGTCGAGTGAAAACAAGACCGAGGCCTCGTTGCGAGCGCCGGTAGGCTTTTGTTCCTCTACGGCTTGGGTCCCACGCTGGACCCCCTCTTCCGCTGCTGGTTGAGCGCCGCCAAACAAGTCTTTGCCAGCCGCTTGCGCGGTCCTTGCTCGCGCACCTAATGCCGCCACAGCACCGAGCCCGAGCGGGCTGGTTCCAGCCGCACCCGAAAACGCCGGTCCCGCAAACACAGGACCAGGAGAGGGCGCTGCTGCGGCGGCGGGGGCTGCTGCCGACGCGCCCGAAGTGGCTGCCGTTGCAACCACGGCAGGTGCCGCCGGAGAAGTCGCTTTGGCTTGAATGGGTGCTGCCGCCGGAACCGGGGCTGAAGTGACCACCTCGTCACGCGCCGCAGCGGAGGCTGGCGCGCCCGGCGCCGAAAGCAGTCCGCTGAGCTCCGCCACGCTCAGGATCGGCGCCCAATCCGCCATGCCCTCCCTCCATACATAGGCGTCTTCGGTAACGCGCCCCGACTTCCACCCGTTAACGATCTCCTCGGTGGTCATGTCACGCTGTTCGGTTTCACTCAGGTTTACGGACCAGGCCTCACCAGGGGACGCCGGGGCCGCCTGGGCGCCATTGTCCCCAGAGACCGCTTGGCTGCTTCCGTCCACCACAATGGGTGTGCCGCAACCCTTGCAGCGCACTTTGACGCGCCTGCCGCGGACCTTTTCGTCGGCGATCGTGTATTTAGCTCCGCACGATTGGCAGGTAACTCTCATCTGGGTTTCGGATCTCCTCCAGAGTATTGCCTCTTACCGCCTTCGGGCAGGGTCGTCCACCTGGATCCGGCGGGGTGGCAGTTAATTCGCCGCTCAGTTTACTGGCACCAGGACGGCGCCGTCCATTCCACAATATTGGGTGTCGCCCGGATATAAGGCGCCGCAAACCGGGCAGATCTTACGCACTGGTTTTGGGGGCGGTCCAGCCGCATTGGGGTGGGGCTCAGGCCTGGGCATAATTCGCGGTCGCCGGAGCGTGGGGCCGCCGACGAGCAGCGCGCGGCGGGCAAACACAAACCCTGCGACACCGAGCGCCAGGACGACGCCGGCCAAGGCTATGGCGAGTATCCAGCGCCCTCGCCAGCCTCGATCCTGCGTTACCGTTGAACGAGCGCCAATCGAGCCGGATGCACGGGGGGTCTCCACCGTCTTCTCCTCCGACTCGCCGTGCTCGTTGAAGCCTCGCTGCTTCAGCATCGCTTCGTAGCGTTCCCGCGATGCGATCTGAATCAGTACCTTTGCCGAACGAGCTCCAACCGAGGCGCTAAGCTCTGCTTCTTCTTCCTGTGGCTGGTCTAAAACTCTAACTTTCCCTTGAGCACCGAGCTCAATTGCGCTTCCTCCGCGGAGTACTCGCCAGGTTACCTGCGCGGGAACCAGGCAGCCGCGTTGATCGGCGACCAGCGTGCGAAACGTGAACTCTTCTCCGGCGCGCATCAGCTTACGCGAAGGCCGCACGTCCAACCGCGTCGGGGGTCCGGGCTCTGCGCAGGGATTGGCGCTAGCTGCTGCGCTCGCGCTGGGAGAGGCTTCGGGTTTGGTCTCAAGTCTCCGTTGCAGATCGAAAACGCGCGTGTGACGCACGCTCGCAGTACAGTTCTGTCCCCTGATCGCGAACTTGAATTGACCCGTCTCGTCGAACGAGATGCGGCTGTCGGTCGCGGTAATGGTGGTGGTCACGGTGGCCGCCCGGGGATCATCGATCGGGGTCTTGCAAACGATTCGCCAGTTGCGCGCCGAAGCCGAACGCGTCACAGTTCTAAGTCCGGGAATCTGCTCCCAGCAATCGTTGGTGGTGTAAGAGCGCCCGAGCCCGCTCATCCAGAGGTCGCGGCCTCTTTCCTGGATATTGACTGCGCCCCCCCCGGCGCCTGCGATACCCGGTCGGGCTCCGCATTCCGCCGGCCAATTGCCGATATTCCAAGCCGTGCGCACCGGGCTCGCCGTCCAGCTGCCGGAAAGAGTTGGTGCTGTCTGCGCCACCCCGTAGCGGGACAATGCCATGGTGAGAAGGAACGCCTGAAGCCACCCGCGAATGGAGCGCGCGGACACCTGAGCGGCGATAGTTCCCGAGGGCGCGCGGTGACTCAGGCGCGAGGACATTTCCGGCAAGATTGCTCCATAAGAGCGTGCGGCGCCCGCACGGTCGCGGGGTGCTGGCGACGGATTTTTCCGCCTGGAGCGCGCTTCTGGGTCAGAGTGTGGTTTCAAGAGAGCAACAGGGGGGAGTCGTCGTTGACATGGCAATTTCGCCGATGCTAGCGTCCGCGCGCGGCGAATGCACCGGGCATTTAGAGCGTAACCAAGCTAAGCGGGAACGGGCTGCGCGAGGATGTTGAACAGATTGGCGACGCGCATTGTGGCGCACTTTACCCAGCGGGGGAGTTGGATCCGGGCGGCTTTAACTGCAGCTGCGTTGGTCACGACGCCAAAGTCGGCTGCTGCGCAGGCGGCCATCGTTTCGGGTACCAGAATTCCGGAGAACACCACCGTCAACAACGCGGGCATGGATACCCATCTTTTCCGCCCGGCCTTGGACTCAAAGGGGTTTTTCTCGGTCAACGGGAGCGAAGTGCTCGCCAGTCGCGCCATCAGCTTCGGGCTGGTGCTCGACTATGGCCGCAACCTCATGCGCACCAGCTTCTCGGACCCCCCGCTCAATTATCCCGCACCCCCCGGCGCGCCCACCCCCAATGTGCCGTGCACCGACGAAAACTGCACTCCGCGGGATCCAGCGGGCAATGTCTTGCCCACCGGCCAAGGCTTCCCGACCACCGGCAGCGGTACCAACGCGCTGGCAAAGAACTCTTTTCAGGGCACCTTCGGTTTCAATTACGGGCTCTTCGGTCGCGCGGTGGTCGGCATCACCATGCCCGTGATTCTGATGAGTGGGGAGCGGGCCTACCAGATCGGTCAGGACGGTAGTCTTTACAACGCGAAGCAGCTCGACGCCCAGGAGATTTCGACCATAGCGCTGCACGGAAAGCTTCGCTTGCTGCGCGTGGACCGCGGCCTTGGGCTCGGGGTTAGCGCGCAAGTCGGCTTTCCGGTTTCCTCCGCTCCCCGCGACCTCGGCGCCGATCCAGGTTTGTGGTTTTGGCCGCAGGCGATCCTGGAAAAGCGCTTCGGCTTCACCCAGCGCTTCAAAATCGGTCTGAATCTGGGCTATCGGGGTCACACCGGCTCGAATCCAAAGTTCGAGCACAACGGCACCGAGACGCAGCTCGCCGAAGGAGTTTTCGAAGCGTCCAATCTCGTGACCTACGGTCTTGGCCTTTCGTTTCGAGCGACCGACATGCTCGACTTAGTCGGAGAAAGTTACGGCTCGTTTCAAGCCGGCGGCGGTTCAGACGCCAAGCAAAAGTTCAGCAACGAGTTCGTCGGCGGGTTCAAGATCTTCGTCGAAAAGAATAGCTTTCTCATGGTGGGTGGGGGCAGCCGGGCGTTTTCGACCGGATTCGAGGCTGCCGACCTCAGGCTGATTCTCGGGTTCGTGTTCGAGCCAGCCATCGGGGACCGCGACGGGGATGGCTATCGCGACGACGAAGACGCCTGCCCCGACCAGCCGGAAGACTTCGACGGCTTCGAAGATTCCGATGGCTGCCCCGATCCCGATAACGACAAAGACGGCATTTTGGATGTCGATGACCGGTGCCCGAACGTGCCCGAGGACAAGGACGGCGACCAGGATGAAGATGGCTGTCCCGAAAGCAGACTCGAAGGGGACCGCGATGGCGATGGGATTGTCGATTCTGCCGACAAGTGCCCGGACCAGCCCGAAGACATCGACCGATTCCAGGATACCGATGGCTGTCCCGATCCCGACAACGACAAGGACGGAATCCTGGACAAGGACGACCGCTGCCCGAACGACCCGGAGGACTTCGACGGCTTTGAGGACAAAGACGGCTGCCCGGAGCCGGACAACGACCACGATCAGATCCTGGACAAGGTCGACAAGTGTCCGAACGAACCGGAAACGTACAACGGCTTCCAGGATGAGGATGGCTGCCCCGACAAAGGGAAGGGGATCGTGATCGTCGAAGGCAACGAAATCCAGATCTTGCAGAAAGTGCAGTTCGAAACCAACAGCGCGCGGATTCTCCCCGAGTCGAACCCGATCCTGGACGCGGTCGCCAGCGTGATGAAAGGGCACCCTGAGTTCCAGGTGGTGGAGGTGGGCGGACACGCGGACGAGCGCGCCAGCGATCAGCACAATCTGCAGCTCACCAAAGCGCGCGCCGCTTCCGTGGTCGTGGCGCTCAAGCAACGCGGCGTCGCCGGCGATCGGCTGGTCTCACAGGGCTACGGCGAATATTGCCCACTCGACAAGGGCAGTAATCCCGCCGCTTGGGAGAAGAATCGCCGCGTTGAGTTCAAAGTGGTCAAGACCAAGGAGGGAGTCACCAACGTCGAGCGTGGCTGCCCGCAGGCCGTGGAAAAGGGCGTTTTCCCGCCGCCGGTGCATTGAGCTAAGGGATTACCCCTTACCCCTTCGCGAGGCGAGCCGTCGTCTCTGCCGCTCTTCCCCTTCTTGCCACCGCATGCGCTCTTCGTCCGTCTCGAGCAATAAGCCCGGCACTTGGGCAGGCTTGCCCGCTTCGTCGAGCGCGACGTAAACCAGCGTCGCCGAATTGGTGTGCGTCACTTCCCCACTGATGGCGTTTTCCGCGTGAACCTTGACCCCCACTTCGATCGAGGTGCGGCCCACGTAATTGACTTGTGCGGCGCAGGCCAGGAGTTGTCCCACGTGCACCGGTGAATGGAAGGTCATGGAGTCGATGGCCACCGTCACGCAAGGACGCGCCGCATGGCGCATCGCGCAAATGGCCGCCGCCTCGTCCACGATTTTCATGATCAAGCCGCCGTGAATATTGCCCACCACGTTGGTGTGCTCGGGCAGCATCAACTGGTGCAGGGTGACCCGCGAAGCGGACACCGGCTTATTCTGGGGAGGATTTTCCACATTTGCTCTCATGTTGGATTCCGTTCCATCATAACCCGTTCAGAACAATCCTGCGAACAGTGCGCCTCGCGGCATATCCGAAAATGGACCTGCTCTATTTCGTCATCCTGGTAAGCTCGCTGATTTTCGTCCATGAGCTCGGCCACTTTCTTTTTGCCAAGGCGTTCGGCGTCAAGGTTTTGACTTTCAGCGTGGGCTTTGGTCCCAAGGTGCTACGGCTGCGAGGCCGCGAAACCGAATATTGCATTTCGCTGGTGCCGCTCGGTGGCTACGTGAAAATGTTGGAAACCAGCAAGAGCGACATCGTGCATCCGGAGGATTACAAGCGCACCTTCGAATCGCTCCCGGTGCACAAGCGGTCAATCATCGTTTTGGCGGGCCCGGTGATGAACTTGATTTTCCCGGTGCTGCTCTACTTTTCGGTGTTCGTCGGCGACGGGCCCTTCTTGCCACCGACCGTTGGAGTAGTGTTGCCCGGCCATCCGGCAGACGGAAAGCTCGAGCCCGGTGACCGCGTCATGGCGGTCAATGGCGCAGAGGTCGGAACCTTCGACGAGCTCAAGCGCATCCTGGCGAAAAGCCCGGGAAAAACCCTGGTGCTCACCATATTTCGCAATAACAAACAAATGGACGTGGAGGTTCAGGTCGAGGAAACGGTGCAGCGGCGCGAGCTCGATATCGTCGAACACGTCGGTAGCATCGGTATACAGCCGAGCGCTCCAGCGGCGGTGATCGGAGTTCCCAGTCCCGATTCACCAGCTTACCGCGCGGGGCTTCGCAGCTTCAATGTGATCACTCAAGTGGGTGGACGGCCAGTCCGCAGATATACCGATCTGGTGGACGCGCTGGCACAAAACGCTGGCGAAACTATGCCCGTCACCTATTTACGTCCGGTGTCGGTGGAGGGCGCGCTGGGCGGTCTTGCGGACATGGCGGTATTCGAGTCGGGCGTGGTTGCGCTCACCCCCAACCCGGGGACCGGCGATTTACTGGAGCGGACCGGCATGGAGCTCGCCGATTTATATGCCGCGGTCGTGCCGGAAGATTCATACCTGTATAAGGCGGGACTTCGGGTTGGCGACAAGATCTTACGCCTGGACGAAGAGCCGGTGCCCGCCTGGTCGACGTTTCGCGAGCGCGTCCTGGAGGGGCCCAATCGCCCGCATCGGATCGACTACCTTGCGGCGCGTGACGGGCGAGAGCACTCGGGGACCTTTCAAATGCGGCGAGAGGACTTCACCGACGAGCATGGCCAGACCTTTGCGCGTTACGTGCTCCGGGTTCAGCATTGGCTTCCGCTGGCTCCCGAGGAACGAGTCGAGCACCTGGCGCCGGTTCGATACGCGCTGGAAAAAGCGGTGGAAGAGACGCTGGACGTGACGCGCTTTGTCCTGGTGTCCATCGTGCGCGTGATTCAGGGTCGCGTGAGCCTTACCGCGCTTTCCGGGCCCATCACCATTTACGAAGTCGCCGGAGAGGAGGGACGGAAGGGCGCCGATTACTTCGTGCGGGTGATGGCGCTCATCAGCATCAACCTCGGCTTGTTGAACTTGTTGCCCATCCCGGTGCTCGACGGTGGACACCTCTTGTTCTTCGTCATCGAGGGGGTTTTGCGAAGGCCGGTGCCCCTCCGCGTGCGCGAGGTCGCGCATTTGGTGGGGATGGCGATTTTGCTCTGCCTGATGGCGATTGCGTTCAAGAACGATATCGAGAGACGTTGGGACGTTATCGTGGGGCAGGTGCGCGAGCTCATTGGATGAGGAACAAGGCTGCGGTTGCGGCCCCGCCCACTGCGCGCACCGTGGCCGCACACGTGCTGGAGCGAGTGGACCGCGATCGGGCGTACGCTGCGGCAACCCTCGCCGCAGAGCTCGAGCGCCATCCCCAGCTCGACGGACGCGACCGAGCGCTGTGCACCGAGCTGGTCTACGGAGTGCTTCGAGCGCGGCCGGCTCTGTTGTCGCGCCTCAGCGGCTGGGCACCGCGCGGAATCGACGTCGGTGACTCGGCCGTGTGCGCGCACCTTTTGGTCGCAAGCTACCAGCTCTTGTGTCTGGACCGGGTGCCCGCATTCGCCGCGGTGGACGCGGCGGTGGGCGTCATCGGGGAGATTCGAGATAGCAAAGTGGCCGGCTTCGCCAATGCGGTGCTTCGAAAGCTGGCGAGTCGAGGCGAGCGGCTCGCGCTGACCGACGCGGTGCTTGAAGGCGCTCCAGCGTGGTTATTCCGCAGCCTGCAGAACAGCGTGGGGCGCGAACACGCGCTCGCTCTTTTAGGAGCACTGCCAGACGCCGCGGGGCGCACCATTCCACCGGCTTGTGTCCGCTTGGTCGCGGGAAGCGAGACGCCGACTTGGCTCATCGACGCAGAGCCAGGTCGGGTGGTTTCCCAAGCGCGCATTTTGCACGGACAGGGTGACCTTCGGGCGCGGCCCGGATATGCCGAAGGCGCATTTTCAATCCAGGAAGAAGGATCGCAATGCGTAGCGCTGGCGCTCGGCGTAAAACCAGGCGATCGAGTCCTGGACGCCTGCGCGGGGCGAGGGCAAAAAGCAGCGCTTTTCGCGGAACGGTTACCAGAGCGGGGAGAACTCTGGGCGGCGGATCTCCATCCGTCAAAGCTCGACACTCTGGCACGTGAGTTTGGGCGCTTGCATCTACCGCTGCCGCACAGGAGCGCGGTGGACTGGACGGTGGGCTCGGCGTCGCTTCCAAGAACTTTCGATCGGATTTTGGTGGATGCGCCGTGCACCGGAGCGGGCACTCTCCGCCGCCGGCCCGAAATTCTGTGGCGCCTGGAAGAACGCGATCCAGCCCGCCTCGGCGGCCTGGCTCGACGGATCCTGCGCGCGGTTGCCGAGCTTGCCCTGCCCGGCACGCGCATCGTGTTTGCGGTGTGCAGTGTGCTCCCCGAAGAAACCGTCGAAGTCGTCGAGGGTACTTCGGACCTTCTGGAGCCGGTGGCTTTCGACGCACCCGAGCTCGAGCAGCTGGTCGGACCGGACGAAACCGTTTTGAGGCTGCTGCCCAGCGTGCACGGCACCGACGGGTACTTCGTGGCGAGTTTGCGCAGACGCGCCTAGTACCTCGTCTCCGGGGAATCGACCGGTTCGTTAGGCAGCGTGGCGGGCTGATGGGCAGAGTGGTTGCGGGTACGACTTGCCCATCTTCTTGCGGGCCTTTTCCACGGAAAACATCCAGCGGATCCGCGCGCCGGCGGAATTTCGGCTCTTCCGCCAGGCGGCAACCGCGCGCTCGAGGGTTGCCCGGTCGGGGATGCGACGATCCAAGCACTGGGATGCCAGCACGGAGATTTCGATCTCCACCATGTTGAGCCAGCTTGCGTGCTTGGGCGTGTAGTGAAATTCTAGGCGCCGCAGAATCCTGCGGGCCTCGTCGGCAGGGAAGGCTTCGTAGAGATTCTTCGCCCGGTGCGTGCTCAGGTTGTCGAGTACGACGCGGATGCGCTCGGCCTTCGGATAGTGAAGATCAACCAGGTCGCGCATGCATTCGGCGAAGTCGATCGCAGTCCGTTGGTCAGTCACCTTCACGTGCCGCCACGGACGATGAGCATCGACAAACACAAAAAGGTTTGCGGTGCCGTTACGGCGATACTCGTAGTCGAATTTCTCGACCGCACCGGGCCGCGCGGGGATGGGGGTTCGAGCTTCGCTGATGAGCTGGGTTGGCGTTTCGTCGAAGCAAACCACCGGCCGCCTGCGATTCGGGGACTCGGCGTACAGATCCAGCACGTCCTCCATCCGAGCCACGAATTCGGTATCCACGGCAGGAATGCACCACATTTTGCGTTGCCAGGGTTTCAGGTCATTCTCGGCCAGCCGCCGCCGTACAGTCTCTCGCGAAAGGTTCGCGTGGTCGGTGAGGCGGACAAGTTCACCAGCGAGCAGTTCCAACGTCCATCGTGCGCGCCCCAGCGGCGGCGTTGAGCAGGCGAGCGCGACGAGAGTCGCTTCCTCCCGACCCGTCAACTTGCGATGGCCTCCGCTCCGGGGTTTCTCGTTGAGGGCGGCCTGCAGTCCCTCCTCCACGAAGCGCCGCTTGGTCCGGTAAATCGTGGACGTGCCGCAGGGAAGCGCCCCCGCGATCATCTCCTCGGTCATCCCGCGGTCGCATGCCAAAAGAATCTGAGCTCGCCTGCGCTTCTGCCCCAGGTTTTGGCCGCACCTACAAGTGCTTTCAATTCTCCGCGCTCCTGCTCGGTCAGTTCGACGACGTAGCGAATATTCATGATCTTTGCCTCCACGCTTGCACCCTCGTTTTGATCATGATTTCAATGGCTTGTCGATCGATGGCCGCTTCCTTCACCGCCAAGCAGGGCCAGTATCTCGCCTTCATCCACCTCTACACCAAACTCAATCGGCGCCCGCCATCAGAAGCCGATATGCAGCGCTTTTTCGCCGTCACTCCCCCTTCCGTCGACCGCATGGTCGTGGAACTGGAGCGCCTCAAGCTCATTCGGCGTCAGCCCGGCGTCCCCCGTTCCATTAAGCTCCTTGTTCCGCTCACGCTCGTACCTGCCCTCGAATAGCAACCAACCCGTCCATTCCCCTGTGTCCATGTACTAGTGTCCTGGGTCCGCGCAGATCATCCTGGCTCATCGGTAGTGCCGCTCGATGGCTGCAGTGATCGCGCTCTCCGTCGCGGTCACCGCCTCCACCCTGCATCCGGTCAAGAACTTGATATCATCGATGGCATGCGGGTTGGCCGGATCCGCCATCGCCACGATGAGCGACGAGCCGGACCGCGCCACCGGGATGATCCGGTGCTTTTCGCACACTTCGCGGCTGACCAGCTGGACGACCTCCGCATCGATCTCGTACTCGTCGAGGTTGATAGTGGGCACGGGGTATTGCCCGGAGGGGAAATTCGCGATCTCCCCCTTGGAGAGAGACCCCAGT
>DASXTY010000008.1:0-2141 GCA_036505155.1 Polyangiaceae bacterium
CAGCTTGGCTGCCATCGCGTAGCCGGGACCAACGCCGAGCGTCCCCAGCGGCCCAGGATCCATCCACAATTGCGGCCGCTGAATTTTGATTCCGTACGAGGCGGTGGCCACGAAGTCGCCGCCGTCTCCGATCACGATGTCGCGAGAACCGAGTCGCTCGGAAAGCTCTCGGCACACTCGAAGCGGGTTCGGCGGATTGGTGTCCTTCGATGCTTCCGCTTCCATTTGCGCTTGGCGCTTGCTCTCTTCTTCGCGCAAGGTTTGTAGCCAAGCCGGCGCCATATTTTCGCGCGCAGCGCTCAAGAGCTCGCGCATCACCAACCCGCTGTCCCCCGCGATGGGCACGTCGACACGGCGATTGCGACCGAGCTCGGCTCCGTCGACGTCGACTTGCACAACCTGCGCGCTCGGGTTCCAGGTTGTGTCACGTCCATAGTCCAGGCGAAAATCGAAGGGGGTTCCGAAGACGAAAATAAGGTCGCTCTGTGCGAGCGCGCGCCGGCGCGAACGGCTGAAAAGACACTCATGGTCGGACCGCAACGCGCCGCGCGCCATGCCGCTCAAAAAGAAGGGCACGCGAATGCGATCCGCCAGGCGTTCCACCATGTCGTCGTGTTCCGACCAGCGGATCTGTGAGCCGACCAGGAAGGTCGGTTGCTGGGCACGATGGAGCAGGTCGACGGCCTGCGCGATCCGCTCCGGCGCCCCCGCCGGGCGCGGCGGGGGGATCAAAGGCGAAGTTGCCGGCAGATCGTCGTCCGCCACATTCATCAGCACGTCCAGCGGTATTTCCAGATATACGGGTCCTGGCAGATTGGACTGTGCAACCCGGAACGCCGCGTCGATGTACTCCTTCAAGCGCCGGGTCTCGGCAACCTGGACGCTCCACTTGCAGATGGGACGCATCAAGGTGACGGAGTCCAAGTCCTGAAGCGACCCCATGTCGGACAAGGCTTTCGGTCCCGCCCCGCCGATACACACCATGGGAACGCCGGCGCGCTGCGCGTTGGCGACGGCAGTGACCACGTCGGTAATCCCCGGGCCGGCCGTGACGATGCTCACCCCCGGCCTCCCGGTCACCCGCGCGTAACCGTCTGCTGCATGCCCCGCGGTTTGCTCGTGCCGCGTATCGATGACGCGTATCTGCTCGTCCAGACACCCGTCGTAGATAGCTTGAACGTGCCCGCCACACAGGGTGAACACGTGGCTGACGCCGTGCCGGCGCAGCGCCTGTGCAACCAAACGACCTCCGTGAACCACAGTCATGGTCGAACCTTCCTATCGCAAAACCGACAAATCAGCCCCTCCGTCGTACGCAAAAGCCGACGCTGGCACCACCTTCGGGTCGATTTTTTGCCCAGGCTCGACCCCCGTGCGCTGTTGCGATCCGGTGGACCAAGGCGAGCCCCAAGCCCAATGACCCACTTGGAGCTCCGCTATTCGATGCGCTTGGGCCGTTTTTACCGGAAGCGGATTCACCCCGGTAAAATGGCTCGAAAGCGCGCTGGAGCGCGGCCGGAGCAAAGCCAGCTCCGAGGTCGTGCACCTCGAATTGCACCTTATCTCCTTCGGTCGCGACGTCCACCGCTTGCACAGAGCCGGCGTGTTGTACTGCGTTCTCGATGAGATTGGCGAGCGCGCGCTCCACCAGAGTGGCATCGCCTTCGAAAGTTGCTCCTTCCGATCGATCGCGCACAAGATCCAGGCTGAGGCCGCAGCGCTCGACGGCGCGGCGCGCCATGTCCCCGGCCACCAGCAAGTGCCAGCTCAGCGCTTCGAAATCCAGCCGCGAGCTCGCCAAGAGCTTGCCCACCAGCGAATCGATTTCGACCAACTCGCGCTCCAGCTGGTCGATGCGTTTCTGGTCTGGGGCCCGTTCGCGCAAGAGCTCCACCAGCACGCGCATGCGCGAAAGCGGACTGCGGATTTCGTGCGACACCGCTGCCAGGAGCTCGCGCTGCTCGCGCATTTGTCGCTCAATTCGGATCGCCATGTCGTTGATGGAATCGGCCAGCACGCCGACTTCACCGCGGTGATGGCGCCCGAGCCGGACCCGGCTCTTCAATTTGCCGGCGCCAATTTCTCGCGTCACGCGCACCAAATCGCTCAAGGGTCGCACGATGCGCCGCGCGATGAGGCCG
>DASXTY010000009.1:0-4110 GCA_036505155.1 Polyangiaceae bacterium
TGGAGAGACAGCTGGGGGATGCCTATGAAACCGAACTGAATCTCGGCTCCGGCTCGCGCTCCAACATCCAGGTGGAAACCGCCTTCCTCCACGTCCGCCGGGAGCGTGGCGGGGGGAATGGGCGGGGCGGTGCTCGCATTCTTTTTTGTCCGACTAGCAAAGCCAAGGTTGGCTTCCGGGACGATCTGGAAGCTGAAGTGCTTCGTCGACCCAAGCGAGATGGGCACGCCCGCGTGAAAAATCACGCCGAGCGGATTGGGCAGGTCTCGTCTCGGATTCAGACCGGATTTTGTTGAGCCCGACACGAGCACAAAGCCGAGCCCCGCGTCGATGCCGACCGAGGTGCTGAACCAGTAGCGGATCCCGATGACCGGCGCGACAAGTCTTTCGGCGTTGACGGCCCCACCACCGAAGTCTCCAAGGAACATGTCGTTTCTGCCAAGGTATCCCACGCCCACGTGACCCACCATTTGGTCGTGGTCGGAGCCGCCTGCCTCTGGCGGGGCATCGGCAGCTGGAGGCGGGGCGGCGGCGGGAGCGGGGGCTGCCGCCGGCGCGGGTGCTGGAGCTGCGGCTGGGGCGGCCGCCGGTGCAGCAGCGGGCGCAGCGGCTTGGCCGCCCGCCTGTTCTTCTTGGGCTGACGCACTGCCCGCAAGGAGCAAACCGGTAAGAGCGCTGGAAACGACAATTGCTGGATTAAGTTTCATGCGATTCCTCTCCCATCTGGGTTTCGCATCATGCTCGCCCGTTTGGAAGGGAACCCCCAAAAGAACTGTGACATGGTGCGTCATCAATAATCCGTCAAAGTGGCCGCGCAACCACGAATAACGTGTAGCTCGGGCTGGTTGCCAGACTTGGCTCCTACGATATTGTTAACGACGCCTTCGCCCTGCAGCAGCGCTGGGGCGCCCGCGCTTGGGCCGAACCCGGCCCGGGCGAGAGCTCGGCCGGAGCTCCGAACCGGGCTCCAAACCCGAGGCGGACTGGAGCTTTCGGAGCTCGTCGCGCATGCGAGCCGCGGTTTCGAACTCCAGATTTTCGGCGGCTGCAAACATTTTCTGTCGGAGGGCCTCGATGCGATCGAAAAGATCGGGCCCGGAGCTGGCGCCGGCTTTTGCGCCAGAGTCCTGATTGTTCTTGGTGCGCGGCACGGCGTAGTAGTCGGTCTGGCCACTGGCCGGGTTGATGTCCAGGATGGCGCGTCGAATGGTCTCCGGGGTAATGCCGTGCCGTTCGTTATAGACAACCTGCAGACTCCGACGGCGCATGGTTTCTTCGATCGCGCGTCGCATGGCATCGGTCTCCCGATCGGCGTACATGATCACTTGACCATTGACGTTGCGCGCGGCTCGACCGATGGTCTGAATCAGCGAGCGCGCGCTGCGTAAAAAGCCTTCTTTATCGGCGTCCAGAATGGCCACCAAGCTCACTTCCGGTAGGTCCAGGCCTTCGCGCAGCAGATTGATCCCGATGAGCACATCGAACTCGCCGGCGCGAAGATCTCTGAGGATGTCCACCCGTTCCAGGGTCTCGATGTCGGAGTGTAGATAGCGCACCCGCACCCCGAGCTCGGCGTAGTACTCGGTGAGATCTTCGGCCATGCGCTTGGTCAAAGTGGTGACCAGGACTCGTTCGTTGCGTTCGACCCGACCGCGGATCTCGACCAAGAGGTCGTCTACTTGGCCCCCGATGGGGCGCACGGTGACTGCGGGGTCGATCAGGCCCGTGGGGCGGATGAGTTGCTCCACCGGCTTGCGCCCCGCAGACTGTAACTCATAATCGCCGGGAGTCGCCGACACGAAAATCGTCCGGAACATGTGCCCTTCAAATTCTTCGAACTTCAGCGGTCGATTATCCAGGGCACTGGGCAAGCGGAAGCCATATTCCACCAGGGTCTCTTTTCGAGAGCGATCCCCCCGGTACATGGCGCCAAGTTGCGGCACGGTTTGATGGGATTCATCGATGATGAGCAAATAATCATCCGGGAAATAGTCGACCAGAGTGGGAGGCGGATCGCCCGCGTTGCGCGCCGACAGATGCCGTGAGTAGTTTTCAATCCCGGGGACGAAGCCCATTTGCTCGAGCATCTCGAGGTCGTAAAGAGTGCGTTGGGCCAGGCGTTGTTTTTCGAGGAAGCGACCCTGGTGATCGAAGTAATCGAGCCGCTCGCGGAGCTCCTCTCGAATGGCTGATATGGCCCGCTCCAGTTGCTGGCGCGGCGTGACGTAATGGGATCCCGGGTATACTGCGTAACGCCCGAGTGAGCCGAGCACACGCCCGCGCACCGGATCGACCTCGCTGATGCTTTCCACCACGTCACCGAAGAACTCGACGCGAATCGCGGTTGACTCCTCGTACGCGGGGAAAATCTCCACGATATCGCCGCGCACTCGAAAGGTGCCGCGATGGAAGTCCACATCGTTGCGCTGGTATTGGATATCCACTAGCCTTCGCAGCAAATTGTCGCGACGGAGCTCCTCGCCTTGGTTGATCTCGATCAAAAGCCCGGCATAGGTCTCGGCTGAACCGATGCCGTAAATGCAGCTGACACTGGCAACGATGATGGCGTCCCGGCGCGAGAGCAGCGCGCGGGTAGCAGCGTGCCGCATACGGTCAATCTGATCATTGATGATCGCGTCTTTTTCGATGAAAGTATCGGTGGTGGGGATGTACGCTTCCGGCTGGTAGTAATCGTAATAACTCACGAAGAAGGCGACCGCGTTTTCCGGGAACAAGTCGCGCATCTCCCCGTAAAGCTGCGCAGCCAGCGTCTTATTCGGAGCAATGATCAGCGCTGGACGCTGAAGCTCTTGGATGACGTTGGCAATGGTGAAGGTTTTTCCACTGCCTGTGATCCCGAGCAGCGTCTGATATTGTCGCCCGGCGGCGACGCCTTCGCAGAGCTGTTGAATAGCCTGCGGCTGGTCGCCCTTCGGCTGAAATTCACTGCGAAGCTTGAACGCGCCCATCATGAGTGTAGTGTTTTCGACCTGGCCTGAGCTTCAAGGAAATAGCCCCATTTCGGGAAGCCCCAGAGCGTCCGGCCAACCCATGGCCGCGTTCAGGGCCTGAACCGCCTGCGCCGCCGCGCCGCGCGTCAAATTATCCAGCGCGCACATGCCGAGCACCATCCCCGCGCGCTCGTCGAGGGCGTAGGCGACATGCGCACGGGCCGAGCCTCGCACCCACAACGTGTCCGGCACCCGCCCCGCTTCCAGCACGGTGACCAGACCCTGCGCGTACATTTCCAGTGCTACCCGTCGAAGCTCTTCCACTTTGGTTTCGGCCGCCAGCTTTGCATAGGCAACCGTCAAGATACCTCGACTCATCGGCACCAGGTGCGGCGTGAACACCACGGTCACGGGCCTTGTAGCCTGCCGAGAAAGCTCCTGCTCGATCTCCGGAATGTGGCGGTGTTGGCCCGCCACCTGATACGGGCGCACGCCTTCGGCCACCTCGCAAAACTGCGACGAGCGCTTCATCGCGCGTCCGGCGCCGCTCACGCCGCTTTTGGAATCAATGATGATGCTTTCTGGCGCGATCAAGCGCTTGGCGAGCAGCGGGGCGAGCGGCAAGATCGCGCTGGTTGGATAACACCCAGGGGCGGCGATGAGCCGCGCATCTTTGAGCTCGCTGCGATAGAGCTCCGGCAATCCGTAAACCGCCTTCGAAAGCAGCTCCGGAGCTGGGTGCGGGCCGTAAGCCTTCTCATAAACGTGCGGGTCTTTTAAGCGAAAGTCAGCGGAAAGATCGACCACCCGAACGCCGGCTTCGAGCAAGGCCTTGCCGATATTCGCGCTTGCCGTATGGGGCAGAGCGGTAAACGCCACGTCCATCTGGCTCGCGAAACGCGGCACCTGCTCGGGGTCGAATGAGGAGAGCACCCTGTCGCCCAGCTCCGCGATGCCCTCAGTGGGCGGCACCACGTCACCGAGCCGCCGTCCCGCGCTTTCACCCGAAGCAATCAGCGAAAGAGTGAGCCTCGGATGGGAGTGCACCAGCCGGAGCAGCTCGATGCCCGTGTAGCCCGTGGCTCCAAAGATACCCACTCGGCAGGTTTCCGGCATAAGAGCCGGGCTCTAGCACAAGCTCTACGATTGCGCGACTGCG
>DASXTY010000010.1:0-5824 GCA_036505155.1 Polyangiaceae bacterium
TGAATGCGCCCTGTGCCAGCCAGATCTTCCCGTCCGGGTTGACCACATATACGTCGTATTGGCCGGCTGGCATATTTTTGGGTACCAAAGCCGTCAGAACGTTGCCCACGAGCGTTACCGAGCCGAGCGCCGTCGCCACCATGCCATTGGTCGGGTTCAGGTATACGCGCGGAACCGGAACCGGTGAAAAGCCGGCGTTCTTACTAGAGATGGTCACGGAGGTTGCCTCACCCGCGTACGCAAAAGTCGGGTTGATGTCGAGCATCGCGGGGTCCACCTCATTCCGGACCGTGATGCCGTCCGGCAACGGCGCCTCGCAGCCGTTAGGACTGCGAAGAATCAAGTCATAGGTATCCACCGGCGTGCCCTTGGGCACCACGCCCTGGACGCGGTTATCCTTGACGTCGATACACATGGGCACCGCGGCGCCCCCGTCAACGGGCCCGTTGCTGCACAGGGGCGTCTCGACCCCCGCGGAGTTCACGATCACCATAGTATCCAGCGTGGCGAGGTTGGAACCGTACGCAGTGATCTGCGTCGAGATGCCGTTGTAAAGCAAGTTGGGATCGGCCCAAAACACAATGGGGCCGCCGCCCGCGAGCACGTGCACGTAGACATTCCCCTGCGCTTTGGTCCCGTCGGGATTGGTTACGGTTACGTCGTAGTATCCGGGTTGCAGCGTCGTTCCGTTGATCACGGGTCTGATGACGAAGCGAATCTCTTGTTGCGAGATCCACTGCACGTCGGTTTCGGGAATGCATATCTCCGGACCGGACATGGCCACCATCGCATCGTTCCGGTAGTTGGTCAGGCACACCTTCGGCAATTGCACGGTTGGGTCTCCGGCATCCGTGTTTGCGGTCGGGGTTCCGCTCTTCGCGCCGTTCTTGACCATTGGGCTCAGCCCGGTCCCCGTGACGACGAGGACCTGTTGGTCCGCTCCACAGTATGTGAGGCACTCGCCCATCTTGGCGCGCGCCGGGCACTTGATGGTCGGCGACGGCCCCTTCAGCTTGTGGCTGCAGCTTCCGGTCATCAGAAGCGTTACCCATAGAGCGAGCAAAACGCGCAGGGTGGATCGGACCATCATCATCACTCCGGTTGGTGGGGCCCGCCGCTCGGGCGGACAGCACAAAAGGATCTCGGGGACCCGGTCAGGTTAGTGGCAAGAACCGGTCTACAATAGGATCGAGGAGACGTTCAATGTCGGGAACGCTGCGTGCGAGCTACACCTACACGCAGCTTTGCTGCAATTTGCCGCCTTATTGAAGCTCACCGTCCACTCTGAGCGAAATTGTCCACGTTGAGCAAGATTTGCATGACGCATCAAAAAATTTTCACCCCCGATGAATGGCGCCCGCTCATCGATCGAGTGCTCGCACATTTTTTTTCGGCGGGGGGCATTGAAGGCAGCGTCGTCACGCAGCTCATCACCTATTTGAGTCTCGCAAACCAATGGAATCAGAAGCTGAACCTCACCGGTGCCCACTCGGTGGACGAGTTCGTGGACTTGTTCGTGTCCGATGGCGCGGCTTTGGCGCGCGCGGTCGGAGCCGCGAGCGGCGAGCGCTGGGTGGACGTGGGCAGCGGCGCGGGCGCTCCCGCGATTGCGCTGGCCTTGCTGGCTCCGGAGATTCAAATGACCCTGATCGAGCCACGCACCAAGCGCGCAGCTTTCTTGCGAACCGTGATCGGAACGCTCGGGCGCGGTGACATCCGCGTAGAACGGCGTCGCAGCCAGGAATTGCCCGAAGCGCATTGGCACGTAGCGATGTCGCGCGCCGCGCTGCCCCCGGACCAATGGTTAAAACAAGGATCGCGGCTGGCTTCGTCGGTCTGGGTGCTCCTCGGGCGCGGCGATTGGCCCACTCTGAAAAACTGGCGGCGCGAGCAAGAACTGGTCTACCGATGGCCGCTCACCGGAGCGGAGCGCCGCGCTGCGCGATTCGTGCGCGTGCTCGGTGCATAGATATGGTCTAAGCTCCGATAAAGAACCCGTCGTTGCTTATAGCTTCAGGAGGCTTGGCCATGTATCAGAACCCCAGCCGGTGGGCAGGTGCAGCGCTCGTCGCTTTCGTTTCAGCGTGCGGCAGCGCGGAGGACCGGGGATTCCTTTCGTCGGGCTCGCAGGGCGGCACTGCAGGCTCGACCGGCGGAACAAGCTCGATGGGCGGAAGTGGCGGTGCGGCGAGCGGGGGCGCTCCTGGATCCATCGGAGGAAGCTCCGCGGTGGGTGGCCAACTGGGAAACGCGGGCACCGCGGGAGGCGGTTCACCGGCGGCCGGCGGTGGGGCTAATGGATTCGGCGGTGCGAGCACCGGGGGCAATACCGGCGCGGGCGGCGCTCCTTCGGCCCAGTGCCAAAATTTGACCCAGCAGGTGCAAGCCGCGTACGCCGAAGCGCGAAAGTGCGCGCAAAAAGATGTCGGCATGCCTTGCGAAATGGTCTCAGGCATGTGCTGTGCGGTGGGTGTGGGGAGCTCGACGTCCACGGCAACGCTCAATTACCTGGCGCTCCTGAATCAATGGAAATCCGCGGGTTGCACCTCCGCTTGTAGCGGCATCGTGTGTGTGGTTCCGAATAGCAGCACCTGCGAGAAAGCACCTACCGGCAACGCGTGCACGCTCGTCAGTTTCGGTTAATAGCCGTGCCTTTACGCTGGGCACACGCTGACTGCAACGAAAAACGCCACCTCCGCGAGCTCGATGGCCGCTCCGTAGACGTCTCCGGTTAGCCCGCCGAGCCGCCGCCGCATCAGGAAAGCCAAACCCACTGCAATCGCCAGTGCCGATGCGGTGGGTACGAAGACTCTCACGCCAACCCACGCGACGCACGCCGCAGCGACCACCGTCGCCAGCACCAGGTCTCGTGCGCGGCCGTGAACGGCCATGGCTCGTCCCAACCCGTGCGGTCGCGCATAGGGGAAGAAAATCACGAGAGGCACTGCGGCCCAGCGAGCAACCACGGGAGCACACAGCAGCCCCCAGATGGCATGGGCTCTCAAAAGCTCGTAAACCGCGGTCGCTTTGGTCAAGAGCAGCAAGACCAGCGCTGCTGCGCCATGGGCACCGATGTGACTGTCGCGCATAATGACGAGCATCCGCTCGCGTTCTCCGCGCCCACCGCCGAGTCCATCGAAGACGTCGGCAAGTCCATCGAGGTGGAGCCCGCCGGAAAGCAGCGCGAGCAGTGCAACCAACCCAACGGCGAGCAAGCTCGCCGGAAACCGTTCATGAACTCCACGCGCCACGCTCGCCAACGTCAGACCAAACACGAATCCGACGGCGGGAAACCATCCGAGAGCACGGCCGAGCTCCGCCTCGTCGACTGGACGGTTGCCAACTGGGAGCAGGCTGAGAAAGCCAAAAGCAACCGCGAGAGGGCGCAGTGCTTTCATGCGCCGTCAGCTACGGCAGTGGGCGCAACCGCAAACCAAGAACGCGCTGGCTCAGAATGATACCTGTACCGACTGGATGAATTCGGCTCTGCGGCCAGTGCCGGCTGCCCCGGATGTGAAAAGCCCATAACTGGTCTGGAACTTGATCTCGTCTTTGCGGAGGTAATAGTTGAAGCCAAGTTCGTAGTGGTAGAGGGTATTGTCTCGGGTGTCGACGTCCGGATCGAGAAAGCCGATGCGCACCACCGGCTGGTACTTTTCGGCGAAAGTATAACCAACGGCGCCGTACGCGCCGTGCCCTTCAACCCGTTTCCATGTCCCGGCCGGGGCCGGCGCGGCCTGCGCGATGATATCCCAACCGTGGATGTATTCGGCCTGAAGCAGTGCGTGTTCCATTTCCGCTTTCACATCGGCTTCCACTCGATCTTTGGTCGCGATCTCGGTCCAGTCGCCGAGCGCGGCGTATCCGGCGGCCGCCACGGTGATGTCTTTTATCGGATAGACTTCCAGGCGCAGCGCGAGATCCTTCTGGTTATTGCTATCCAGTTGATTTTGCCCCTGTCCGTTGAACACGCCCAAAACATAACCCACGTATTGGAACTTCTTTTCCGCTTTGACGCCGATATCGCGTCGGTCGCCATAGTAACGCGACACCAGGGCTCGCTCGGGCATCACGAGCTTCGACGAAGAATTAAAGCCTTCGTAGCTCACCGGAATTTTGAATTGCCCGAGCGAAACATCGCTGTAGTCGCTCAAGAATGTGATGTAGAAATCCTGTAAAATGGCATTGTCTGGGGGAGGCGTGGGGACATTGACCACTCCGATCTGAGCCGGCGGCGTCGCCTGGTTGTTGACCGGCGCCGGCGCGCTCCCAAATTTCAATGCCTTCGCAGGGTCGAGCATGACTTGGTAGCCAAATGTTTTGGGAATGATCTCGCCTTTGACTCGGATCTCTGCGCGCCGCAGGCGAAACGAGCTCTGCCACTCCTGAGCGGGATTGCCGAAACACGGCGTTGCGGGTCCCTTTTGCGTCCCGCCTTGGTCGATGCACAGCCAACCCTGTAGGAGCAGCGCCGGCTGAAACAGCCCCTCCTTGCCCACAGCGAGCTGCTTCGGCGCCGGCGGCTCAGCACCAGCGGCAGGGGCAGGGGGAGCGCGCCGGGCCGCTGCGTCAGGGGCAAAACCGGTTTGCTGGGCGGAAGCCGGGAGCGAGAGCGTAAGAACTGCGATCAGGAGAGAGCCGCGGAAAACCATCGGAGAGAGCCTATCTACACTAAATCTATCGATTAACTAATATTCTGCTTTGGAGATGTCCGTCACACAAAAACCCAGCCTTTCGGCGTGGTCAATGACCCCAATCCCGCAGTCTGGCCTGGGTGAAGGGCACCTTTCGACGGGCACGAGTGAAACAGCGCAAAGTGACAGTTCCGTGACGGGTCGGTGATTTTCTATGACGAGATTGTGATCAGGGCCTCCGGAAATCCCCCCGCCGCCCGCGCTTTGAGCGCACGTTTGACCCCGCCGATCAAAACGCGTCAGAAGCCTCTCATGGATACGCTCGGTGCGCAGGGTCGTTTCAGCGCGCGCTGCGTTTTCAAATTCCTGTCATTCGTCTTGGCGCTCGGCGCTGTGTCGCTCGGTACCCAGCGGGCGTTTGCTTATCCGTGGATGATCAAACATGGCTACGGGGGTTGTCCCACTTGTCACGCCGATCCATCCGGGGGGGAGTTGCTCACGCCTTATGGCCGCCTTCAGGGTGACTTGATGCTCCGCATGCACTACGCGGCGGACCAAGAGACGCCCAGCCAAGCAGCCGGTTTTCTTTGGGGGCTTTACCAACCGCCTGCGTGGCTACTTTTGGGAGGCAGCTATCGACACATGACAATCCTGGAGGGCGCCAGGCCTCCCCCGCCGTCCAGCCCGAGTCGACCGAGCAAGCCGACGCTCAGCACGTTTCCTATGCAAGCGGACCTTTACGCTCAGGCGCGTCTAGGAGCTTTTCGCGGAGCGGCCTCGCTCGGCCTCGCCGAGGTGGGACCGGATTCGCCGCACGCTCGCGCAGCACAGATCACCAGTGCCCCGGCGTACCGGCTGAACTTGGTCTCGCGAACCCATTGGATCGGCTGGGACTTTGGGGAACAGTACACCCTGCGCGCCGGACGCCTGAATCTGCCATTTGGCGTGCGCATTCCGGAGCATACGGCTTGGGTTCGTGACTATACCCGCACCGACCGCGAATCGGATCAGCAGCACGGCATTGCGGTCGCGTACAACGGCGACTCGGCTCGCGGCGAAATCATGCTGATCTTGGGAAACTATCAGGTTCGACCCGATCGGTTTCGTGAGCGTGGCTACAGTCTATATATCGAGGGGCGATTGGCGGACGACCAGCGCATCGGGGTGAGCAGCCTTATCACTCGAGCGCT
>DASXTY010000011.1:0-5395 GCA_036505155.1 Polyangiaceae bacterium
CTTCGGCCGATTCACCCCCAGAGAAAAATTCTCCGCCGAATTTTGCTAGTGTGCTGACCATTATCGATGCGATCCACGGACTCAGCACACTAGCATGGGCGGGGCTCCCCGAAGCGCGAGCACCTCATGAAGAAAACCTACGTTCTCGATACCAATGTACTTCTCTACGATCCTTACGCGATTTTCAAGTTCGAAGACAACGACTTGATCCTGCCGATTTATGTGCTCGAGGAAATCGATCAATTCAAACGTGAAACCACCGAGCGCGGCCGCAATGCGCGCACCGTCTCCCGTCTTTTGGACGCGGAGCGCGCGCGCGGCGGCTCACTTTCGGTTGGGGTCAAGATTGGAGACGGGGGCAGCCTGAGAGTTCACGTTCCGGAACGCAGACTCGAGCTTTCCATAGCGCTCAATCCGTCCTCCGGAGATCACGCAATTTTGCAGACCGCCATCGAGCTCAGGGATGGCGCGCCGGACAAGCCAACCATCTTCGTGACCATGGACGTGAACTTGCGCATTCGCGCCGATGCTTTGGGGCTTGCGACCGAGACCTATGAAAATCAAGCAGTCGACATACAGCGCCTGAAAACCGGAATGGTTGAGCTCACGGTGTCGGCAGAGGCCCTGGAGTCACTATTCGACACGGGATCCATGCCGGCTCCCGACGCACAGGAGCTGTATCCGAACCTGTGCGTGTTGTTGAGGGACGACGGTCCGCGCACCAGGACCGCCTTGGCCAGGTATCACTCTCGCAGTACTCAGATCCGTGTCCTCAGCTTACCCAAAGATGGAGTTACGGGTATTCGGCCTCGCAATAAGGAGCAAAGCTTCGCTCTAGATCTGTTGCTCGACGATTCGGTGCAGCTCGTGACCGTGGTGGGCAAAGCCGGAACCGGCAAGACACTGCTTGCGCTCGCAGCCGGCCTGAAGCGCACCGTCCAGGACGGCGCCTATTCGCGACTGTTGGTGAGCCGGCCGGTTATGCCGCTCGGGCGCGACCTCGGATTCTTGCCCGGTGATATCGAAGAAAAGCTGCATCCGTGGATGCAGCCGATTTACGATAACCTGGAATTTTTGCTGGCCGCAGGCGGTCGTCGCGGTGGGCCGCGTGACTTCGACGAACTGTTCGATAGCGGGCAGTTGCAGGTTGAGCCACTGACCTACATCCGCGGGCGGAGTCTTGCCCGTCAATACGTTATCGTGGACGAGGCGCAAAACCTAACGCCGCACGAAGTGAAGACCGTCATTACTCGCTGCGGCGAAGGCACGAAAATAGTGCTCACCGGCGATCCGTTCCAAATTGACAATCCCTATGTGGATAGCGCCACCAACGGGCTTACCGTGAGCGCGGACAGGCTGCACGGGGAGTCGCAGAGTGGTCACATTTTGCTGAGCAAAGGCGAACGCAGCGAGCTCGCGAATCTGGCGGCCAACAAACTGTAGTGTCGCGACTCCGCGGTGGCTCTCGGAGTTCGGCGGTGTCATGCTCCCGATATGACGGAAAAGAGCGACTTCGCTACGCTGTTTGAAGCGGCTGCCAAGAATTCGGGACAGCTTCGGAAACTGCGGGCTGGCGATGTGGTCGAGGGACGGGTTGTCCTAATCGGCGCTGACACGGTGTTTCTAGATGTGGGAATGCCGGTCGAAGGCCGCGTCGATCGAGCCGAGCTTTTAGACGCGGAAGGCAAGCTCACGGTGAAACTGGGTGACCCCGTGAGGGCGACGGTACTGGATCCGCGGAGCGATGGTCCGGTCCTGGTAATAGCGCTCGGTCGCGGAGCAGAGCTGGACGCTCACGCGTTGCGGGACGCGTACCAGGCCGGTGCGGCGGTGTCGGGGCGGGTCACGCAAGTGGTGAAAGGCGGTCTGGAAGTGCAACTTTCAAGGGTGCGTGCGTTCTGTCCGGCGTCTCAAATTGATACATCATTTACGAGCGATCTGGAGCCGTACTTGGGAAGAGTATTCGATTTCAAGATCTTGGAGTTTCGCGACGGCGGGCGCTCGATCGTGGTTTCGCGACGCAAGCTGCTGGAAGGCGAGCTGCAGCGGAACCAGGCTGAGCTGCTGGCCAAGCTGGCGCCGGGTGCCGAACTGGATGGGGTGGTGAGCGGAACCAACAAGCACGGGGCGCTCATTGATCTAGGTGGCAGCGTGGTCGCGTTTGCTCACGTCTCCGAGCTTGCCAACCATCGGGTCGATCGTCCGGAAGATGCGGTGACGGTGGGCGATCGAGTCAGGGTGCGGGTGCTGAGCGTGGAGCAGCCCGAAAAGGGTCCCAATGTCCGGGTCAGCATCAAAGCCGCACAGCACGTGGCACATCCTCCCGAGAAGGACCTCGGTGAGCAGGTTCTGGAGGCGAGGGTGCTGCGCGCAGTCGGCGGCGGGCTGATTGTGCGAACCGCATTGGGCGATGCCTTTCTGCCTTTGCAGGAGATTGAGCTCGCTCCGGGCGCCGATCACCGTCGAGCATTCCCGCCAGGACGGGAGCTCCCTGTCGTCGTGCTTCGGCGCGAAGCAACCGGCAAATTAGTTTGTAGCGCGCTCGCGGTTGCGGCGGTGGCCGAGCGGCAGAATTATCTCGAATTTTCGGCGGGCGCGAGCCCAGCGGGCTCTGGGCAAAGCCTCGGTAGCTTGGGAGATGCTCTGCGCGACAAGCTGAAGATGCCGGCGCCCAAGGCGCCGTCCTCGATACGCCGCAGCCGGCGTTAAAGCATCCTTCTATGGGGGCGGAGCGAAACGGGTTGCGGGAAAGGCGTCAGGGTAATCGCGAACGCGATGGTTAAAGCGTTCGGTGCAGCAGGGATCTTGAAACACCGGGATCCCCAGGGCGGCAAGACTTTGCGCGTCGTCGTAGCGCATCTCAACGATCCGAGCCGGCGTGGAGGGTGTCTCTCGAACGAATGGCACTTGGATTGCCTGGCTCCACCGGCTCTGGCCATATTCCGTCCCGAGGTTGCCGCTTGACCCTTCGCTTCTCGACCGCTCGCTTCTGGATTCCGCGTGACCTGGTGACATTGCGCGCGGCTCCGCCGCTCCCGCGCTGGCTCGCTTGTGCCCGGAGGCATTCGGGGAATTCGAAGGGAACGGTTGTGGTGACGAGCGCGGTACGTCGTCTCTTGTCCCATCACGATAATAGCGATCCGGGTAGTCGCGGTATGGAGGCGCCCACGCCTGGTCGCGAGGCGGCTCGCGCTCCGTGAACAGCGCAACCCCGATGATGCCCACGTGTTGAGGCGTCCCGCGGCGTGCTGAGTAGCTGTTCGACGGGTCTGTAAAACGAAACTCCGCGACGCGGTCCAAACTCTGTCGGAAGCCGCGGATTGTGACGCTGCCCTGGGCCTGAAGCAAGTAGCCGCGGTGGCGCACGTAGTCGGCCACATCCCCACTTACGGCGTCACGGCCGTCGATGCTAAGAACCGCCTCCAGCCTCTGATCGGTGTGGTTGGCGATCCTGAGTTGGTACGCCTCGCCGACCCGACCGAGCACATATGTCGTTCCCCGGTGCGAAAACGTTTGCAGCGGCTCCCCCGAAGCGCTTTCCACTGTCACCGAAACATCGAGCCCGGTTCCCGGGTCTTCGGGATCTTCGATCAACGCGCCGTGGGTAGACGACTGATATTGCTGGGACGGTAGGTGGTCGCGGGGCTCGTGGGCGCAGGCGCTCGCCCCAGCCAAGAACACAGCGCAAAGCCCCAGGGTCCCGTACCAGCTCAAACGTGAAGTTAACATGGTTTTGCCTCTAGTACGTACAGAACGGGGGAAAGATCCGGGACTTACACCCTGGATTGAACTTCGCGCCGGAAACCCCTACCGCGTCGCGCCGTCGCCGATGCGCGCACCGACTTGGGACGGCGACACGAACGCGTAGCCGGCTCGGCTGGACGAGGGTGCTCCCCTCTCTGGCTGACAGCCCGGAAGCTATTTCGTAGCCGGCGGCTTCGGGGCGGGAGCCTCCGGTGTCTTCGCCGCCGGCGCTTTTGCGGCTGGCTTGGCATCCGTTCCAGCTTTTGGCTTTGCCGGCTCGGCGCTGGGTTTTGCTTCTGCTCCGCCTTCTTTTATCTCGGCGCAGCCAACTCGCGCGCCGGCTTTGCCCGACGGTTGACTACCGTCGTCCTTGTTGGCGTGGATGATTACCGCCCGGCCGAGGAAGGAATGCGGGTCATCGGCCTTCAAGTTTGCTCCCTTGATGACCATTTCCAGAGTCGCCTTGCCGCCCTTGTCGACGGTGAGGTTACCGAGGTCACCCAGATGTCTCGCTTCCTTGTCGGGAAGACCGTGATCATGTTTGTCCGGATTGAAATGTTCACCGGCGCTCTTTGCGTCCGCGGCACTGCAATCCGCTTTCTCGTGAATGTGCGCTCCGTGTTCACCAGGTTTTACGCCATCCAGTTGAAGCAGAACCTTTACGCCCTTGTCCTGTTCCGTGAAGGTGGCGGTGCCCGTGACTTTGGAACCACTCTTGGACAGGATTTGCACGGTGATGCTCTTGGGCTCGGGCGGAGGCGGCTCCGGAGCCTTCTGAGCAGTCGGCTCAGACGTCGGGGGTGGTGGGGGTGGCGGGGGCGGCGGAGACGGGGGTGGGGGCGCTTCCATAGGAGGGGCCTCCGACTTTTGTCCTCCACAAGCGGTGCCCAGCAGGAAAAGCAAAGGCAGAACAGCCAACCGACAACGATTCATTGGACTAGACCTCCGTTATTGAGCGACCCGGCTCGCGCGGGGCCACCACCGGCCCGGAACTCTCCAAGAACCGAGCGGCCGAGTCAAGCCGCCCAGCGCGTTTGCGGCGCTTCCCCCGACCCCAGGAGCCTTATCCCACCGTTCGGTGGGCGGACTGGCGGAAAATCGCCGACTCTTGGAGGAGAGGTCCTAAAAATCGCCGATCCGCTTTCGGGTGCGCTGCAGCTGCTGCTGACGATGTGGTCATGCCCAAGCTCACCGCCTGCTCTTGACCGGCGTTGCATTTCTGAAAAAAGCCGCTCACGCCGAGCTCGCTCTTGGCAAAGTGCGAGAGAGGTGTTGGGCAACTCGAGCGCTGAAAAATCCCTCCCGAGCGCCGCAGTGGGCGGTGCAGAATCCAGTATGTTTTTTGGTGCGCCCCGCCCGGGAGAAGGCGGTATTCTATTCGAAAAGAGGAAACCCCCATGTCCTTCAAGATTGTTTTCATTGGTGCCGGCAGCATTGGCTTCACACGTCAGCTGGTGACCGACTTGCTCAGCGTGCCGGAGCTCCGCGGTATCGAGTTGTGCTTCACCGACATCAGCGAGAGAAACCTGCAGATGGTTACCGAGCTCTGCCGGCGCGACATCCAGGCCAATGCGGTGCCGGCTCGGCTGACCGCGACCACCGACCGGCGCGAAGCATTGCGCGACGCCAAGTACGTATTTTGCGTCGCCCG
>DASXTY010000012.1:0-10437 GCA_036505155.1 Polyangiaceae bacterium
TTCGGTGGGAAAAAAAGAAGATAAGCTTGGGATTCGCGCATCGAGTACCACGGAGCTGGTGCTCGACGAGTGCGAGGTGCCACAGGAAAACCTTTTGGGCGAGGCGGGGCGCGGTTACAAAATCGCGATCGAAACCTTGAACGAAGGACGCATCGGGATTGGCGCGCAGATGCTGGGGCTTTCGCTGGGCGCTTTCGATTACGCGATGCGCTACGTACAGGAGCGAAAGCAGTTCGGAAAGCCCATCGCAGAGTTTCAAGGCCTGGAGTTTCAATACGCGCGCGTCGCCACCGAAATCGAGGCCGCGCGCCTTTTGGTTTATAACGCTGCGCGTCTGAAAGACGCCGGAAAGCGCTTCGTCAAGCAGGCGGCCATGGCCAAGCTCTTCGCCTCCGAAGTGGCCGAGCGCACCGCCAGCCTGTGCCTGGAATTTTTGGGAGGCGTCGGATTCACCAAAGACTATCCGCTGGAAAAGCTCTACCGGGACGCCAAGATCGGCAAAATTTACGAAGGGACGAGCAACATGCAGCTCTCCACCATCGCCAAATCGCTCCGCCCGCCAGAGGACAAGGCTGGCTGAGGCAGCCGCAAAAAGGCGCGGAGTTGCGAGCCCGTCGGCACCAGGTTATGGTGCCGGCGCCATGGAAGCCGGGCTTGTCACGCTGGGAAAGATTTTAGCCACCCTGATCCTCTCGATAGGCATTATTCCGCTGCTATTTCTGCTTTCCGAGGGGCAGCGGGACGAACCGCAGGCTTTCGATCGCGAAGAGCACTGAGCCGGATGGCAGCACGGGGAACACCGCCTCCTGCTTTCACCCGTAGAGGTAGCTATGAGACACCCACAGTTTGCGACTGCACTGCTGGCGCTGGCTATAATTGTAGATTTAGGATGCCAGCAAAAATCGTCTGACTCCCTCGCGCCCCGAGCTTCCGCGCTCGCATCGGCGAAGCCCGTCGCTGCGGACTCCGCGAAGTTCGAAGTGGACCGAGCTTCGAGCAAAGCGAGTTTCCTCATGGACGCACCGCTGGAGAAGATCAGCGGTGAAGCGTTGAAGTCCATTCAGGGCGAGCTCTTCATCAAGCTCAGCGACGTCACGCAATCCAGCGGGCTCGTGAAAGTGGACCTCCTCGACTTGTCCATCTATCAGCAGCAACGCAAAGACGAGAAGCAAGAGTACGCGACGAAAGTTCGCAACGATCGTCAGAACGGGCACATGCGCACTTGGTTCGAAATTTCCGACGACACCCCGGCCGACGTGCGAGCCAAAAATCGCTATGTGGAATTCAAGCTGCTCAAAGTAGCCGAGCCCTCACAAACCAATGTAACGGAGCTTCCGGGCGCCGAGCGCAAGATCACCGCCACCGTAACCGGTGAGTTGCTCCTTCACGGCCGAAAAACCACAAAAAGCGTTAAAGTCGAGGCGAGCTTCAAGTTCGAGGGCGACCAGCCGCGGTCGGTCACAATAAAAACCCTGGAACCCCTTCAAGTGGGTCTCGACGAGCACGATGTGCGCCCGCGTGAGGCCTTCGGAAAGCTGGCGCAGGCGACGCTGGCCTCGCTGGGGAAAAAAGTCGCGGAAAAAGCCCCGGTAATGCTGGAGTTTACGGCTCAGTTAAAGCCGTAGCCGCAGCCGCGTTCTACTTGTCGGGAGCGAGCGGGATTTTCGGATAGCTATTGGGATCGCCTTTGCCGTCGATGTAGACGACGTGCCACGCGGACTGCATCCGGTTCCACACTTCGTCAGGCTTGAGAGTGGTGGCGGTGGTCCAGCTTCGGGTGTCGTTTGCGGGCCCGCCGAAGGCTGCTGCGTGCGATACGGTGCGCGCGCCCGAGTCTTGTCCGTTGCGATAGAAGTAAAAGCTGCAGTCGTGTGCCAATTGCATTCCTGTGATGAAACACTGGGTAGAAAATCGCTGCTCACCGCTGGAAGTCAGGGTGACCGTGGCCTGCCAGCCAGTGCCGCCCGCGCTGAACGAGCGCCAGGAGGGAACGTACTCCATGTGAAATGCGCTGGACGCGGTCAATCCGTCGAAGGACATCACGACGCTCTGATCACCAGTCGGGTTTTTGCAGTTCACCCAGCTCACCGAAAGCGGCACATTTCGGGACTCGCCGATTGCAAAAGAGGTGCTGGGCGCGTCCACTGTGAGCCCGACGGAGTTAGTCCCAGCGCCGAACTGAACGAGATGAGGCTTTCCGGATACGTTTACCGCCGACAGCTGCGCTTGCGGCCACGCCGTCATTTTTGCGCCGCAGGTGGGCCCGGAGACGGACACCGCGTACAGAGTCTGAGGCTGAACGGAAACGGCCATCATCCCAGCTCGTAAGCCATTGAAGTACCCGCTGAGCGGAACTTCCGACTTCCACAGAGACCCGCTCAAAGTCGCCTTGGCGGTTTTGGGCCCCGCCTTTTCGTCGACCAAGGAAAACTTGGGAGCAAACTCAATGGTGACGATGATTTGGTCGTCGGTTTCTACCGAGGTCGAAAATGGCGCTTTCAAGATGGATGCCTTGAGCACTTTGCCTGAAAACGTGGAGCTCACGGTGGGGGGCGCGCTCTGCCCGGAGACCGCCGCGCTGCCGGCCGACCTTGCAGTAGCTGTTCCAGTTGTCGTGGTGGACGGCGCAGCTCCGGCCGACACCCCTGATGGTGCAACCACCGACGACTTCGTGCCGGAGGCAAGACTCCCACCCCCGGAGCTCACCGGAATCGCTGCTATCGGGAGCTTCGGTGGATAGCCCCACACCTTGAGACTGACGACGCGAAAGGACTTGCTGGCCAAAGCGAGCGTAGCTTGACCGCTTCGCGGGGGCTTGCTGATGGTGAACGATTTGCGAATGGGTGCATCGCCATCCCAGATGCTCCCGAAGCTCAGACTCGACGGGGAGGCGGTCACTTGCATCGTAAGCGCCGGAGCGGACTCGGAAGGAGAAGAGGCCGTGCCGCGCGATGCGGCGACCGCAGCGGTGGTACCGGTCGTCGTCGCGGGCGCTGACGCACTGCGCGGGGCGCTCGCAGAGGTGGAAGAAGCGGCCGCCGCCGTGGCCGCCGGCGCAGTCGCCCCGGTTCCGGCCGCACCGGCAAAACCGTGCGTGATGAGCAAGCTCACCGTCGCAGCTGAAGCGACGCTTAACAAAAACGGCGATATACGGACCATGGTCTGACCTCCGGTCTCCCTTTTGGACGAAGTACGTGCCGCAGCGATTCACGTCAAATCTGACCGCCGGTAAGATCACTGACGAACCGGCTCGCGCGCAATGCTGAGCTCGATGCGCTCGCTCCCGCGCTCGACCACCATCACGGCGTCGCTCCCCATGGGACCGCTCATTCGTTCTCGCGCATCTTCGAGCGAGCTCGGCGGAGCGCCTCCGATGGACACAATACGATCAGAAACCCGAAGCCCTCCTCGTTCCGCTTCACTCCCGGGTGCCACTTGTACAATGGTAATTTGCGAGCCCTGCTGGCTCAGCGTCACCGCCAGGCTTGCCTTCGGCGGCGCGCTGTCGTCACCGATCTCGCGGCTAAGCCGAATCTGAACACCGCTCGTGGTGCGCCCCGCGGTTACTTCCACACCTCGCACCTCGCCGCGCCCCACTCCGGCGGCGTACGCCTGCAGTCGAATGTTTCCCGGATTGAGACCTCCGAGCTTAAAGCGGCCGCGGCTGTTGGTGGTCGCGAGCCCCGCGGGCAACGCTCCGGAGGGTAAATACGCAGGCGCAATCCCTACGGAAACCCGCGCGCCCATCACCGGATCCCCGTGCTCGTCGGTCACTTCCCCTTCGACTTGGCCTGCTTCCACCAAGTCCACGGGCTGTAGCTCCAAAGGTCGGTCCGCTCTGCCGGTGCTTTTCACTTCGGCGTTGAATTCGACTTCAGCGTAATCGGGATGACTCACTTGAATCAGCACCGTGCCCGGGGCCACATCGCGCACGGTAAAGCCGCCGAATTCATCGGTGATGGCGTAACTTCGCAGCCCGTCGGCAACCAGGGTCACGCTGGCGCCCGGGACCGGCGATCTTCCGCCGATGGCGGTCACGCGCCCTTCGACCAGAACGCCGTGCGCGAGCTCTATTTTGAGCTCCGCGACGAGCTTGGCTTCCTTGCGCGCGAGCCGCGCAAAGCCCGGCGCTTCCACCAAAACGCGCACGGGAAGTCCCTGCGCGTCTTCGAAATGCACGCTTCCGGCGTCGTCCGTGAAACGCGTGCGCCGAAATGGCACTTCCGGATTGAGCGACAAGAGCGTTACCTCGGCGGCGCGCACCGGATCCCCGTGTTCGTCGACCACTCGCACTTCGGCCGCCTCGCGGAGCTCGGGTAAGCGGAGCTCGATTTCGGTTCTTCCGGCCTCTTCGACCTGAAGCACGCGTCGGAGCACGATGCGGCTGAGATCGTCGGGCCTCGCCAGCGAGACCACGACCTCGCTCGGCACTGCGGCAAACGCGAAGCTGCCGTCGGAAGCGGTGAGCGTGCTGCGCTCGAAGGTCCCCTTGCTCGCGGACACATCGATGCGCGCACCGGGCACGGGAAAATCCCGGTCGTCGAGTAACCGCCCCTCGAGCGCACCGCCAGCGAAGAGCACCACTTTGACGCTGCCTTCGCCGCCGGGTCCAAGTGTGAGCACTCGACTGAGCCCCTCGACGTAATCCGGATGTCGAACCAACGCGCGGACGCGACCGGGCGCAACTGGGTGGGCCACAAACGTTCCATCGGCGTGCGTCACCCACTGCTCCACCGGGTCTTCCACGTCCAGATTCCAATCAGGCAGCGGAATGTTGTCGGCCAGCGCCAGCGCCGACACCGGTTCGCCGACCATTCCGGAGCCCCGAGGGATCGGCGGAACCGGGCCCGGCACGACTCCGAGCTCACCCATCGGGATAAGCGGGAGCGCGCTCGACAAGGACCACTCGAAATTGGCACGCCCAAAGTTCATGAGCAGCGGCGTTTGCGCAACTGGAAGCCCGAACAAGTCCGTTCCGATGACTTCAATCGAGGCCCCGTCCACCGGAAAACCCCGAGAGTCGACCACCTCGCCGCGCAAGATGGCACCCCGAAGCAGCGCAATCCGTACTGGCCCTTCTGGAACTGGTGGGACGGGCACCGCGCTCCGCGGGACGAAATCGCGCGCGTGGGCGGCAAGAGCCGCCAAGCCGGAGGCGATGGGTCCCAGGGTGACCGTGCCCTCGGGTCCGGTACGGCCCCGCAGCGGAAATGAGCTGAGGCCGCCCTCCACGAGGACGACATCCGCACTGGGCACCACCGGCGCGTTGTCGTCTTCCCCGTCGGTCACGAGAGCCGTGATCATCCGTCCGACAGTGAGTTTCAGGGTTATCGAGCGGTGCTCGCCCCGCGCGAGCTCGAGCCCAATCCAGGTATCCGAAACTAGTTTTCCACGTCTCGCTTTGAGATCGTAGACGCCTGCAAGCAATCCGACGATATTGGCAATGCCGCGACCGTCGGTCTCCATGTGGCGAGCCGGCCAAAGGGTGGACCCAGCGATGAGCACAGTGGCTCCCGAGGCGGGCTTTCCCTCGGGGTCGAGCACGGTGACCTCGAGCGCGCCCAAGCGCCGGAGCACCACGCTCAAGTCCGCCACGACGTCGGAACGGGTCACCGTCTCGAAGCCCCGCGCTGAGACCTTCACTGCCCAGGGCGGCGCGCCCAGCCGGCCGATGATTACCTTGCCATTGGAGTCGGTGAGCGCGCCGAACGGCAGTGGGTCGCTGCCGGTGACCAGCACGGTGGCCAGGTTTACCGGCTTTCCGGCATCGTCGCGCACGGTAACGCGCAGCCGATGCTCCGGTACCAAAACGAAGCTCAGTGATCTCTCGTTTTCCCCAAGTACCAGCTGAGCGGATTGTCGAGCGTAGCCCGGCGCATCCACCACCACCCACACCGCCCCGCGGGGGAGCTGGGGCAGGCGAAGCTTCCCGCCCGCATCGGTTTGACCGGTGCCCGCCGAGTAAAAGCGGTCCTCGTGCAACCAGAACACCCGCACCTCGGCGCCCGCCACCGGCCGCTTCGAAGCGTTGGTCACCTTCACCAGGAGCTTCGCGTCGTGTTTGCCGAGCTCTGCTGGAAGCTCGGGCGCGCGTGCCGCGAGCGAAACCGGTAGGAGCATCACATCGAAGAGACCGAGCGCCAGGGTGAGACAAGCGAGCGCCGCCACCCAGCTGATAGCCCGGTCGAAACGACGAGCGGGATCGAGGGAAGCGCCTAATGTCTGCCCCATCACTCCACCATCACACAAAACGCCCGTGCATTGCTCCCGCTTCCCTACGCCCCCCGGGAGAAGACGACGAAAGCTCGAAACGGCAAGATACAGGTGATATCTTGAGGGATTGTGCGCTTTCGAGCGGTCGCTTGGCTTCTTCACTCGGCCGGCTGGGTCGCCGCGACCGTCGCCTGTAGCTCCCACGACCGGCCCCCCTTGCTGCAATGGACCACCGACGCCGGCGGCCGGGATTCTGGGCTCACCATCCGGGACAGCCAAACGCCGCTTCCGCCGGCGCTCGATGCGCCGGGATATTGCGGAAACCAGATCATCGAAGCCGTGCAGGATCGACCCAACCTGTACCTGGTGCTGGACCGATCCGGCAGCATGCTGGAGGCGCTGGCCGGGAGTAGCCTCAGTAAATATTCGAATGCCCTCGGTGCGATAGGAAACCTTCTGCGCACCATTGGTCATCGGGTAAACTATGCTGCTGCCGCTTTCCCCGGCGAGCCGAACCCGAGCGGCTGTGAGCCGGGGCGCGAGGTTTTTTCACTGCGGCCGGGCGACCCGCTGAGTTACGGCCTGTCGGGCGCAAACGGGCCTGCGCTCACCGAGCTTTTGTCCCAGCTCCAAATGTTATGGCCCACCGACGGCGGCACTCCCACTTCCGAAACCCTGAACGCGCTTCGCCCTGAGCTGGTGAGCTTGAAGGGTCGAACCTCAGTGGTGCTGCTCACCGACGGCGCTCCCAACTGTAACTCCGCCGCGCGCTGCACGGCGGAGCAATGTATGCCGAACTTGGCCGGCTGGTGCGATCCGGCATTGAACTGTTGCGATCCTTCGTCGGTTCCCCCGGGCTCGCAACTGTTTTGCGTCGACGGTGACGCGGCTGAACAGGCGGTTTTGGCGCTCTCTGATGCCGGTATCCAAACCTACGTGGTAGGGCTTCCAACCTCGAAAAACGAAACCACTATAGAGGCGAGCGCGCTCTACACGAGCGTCCTCGATCGGCTCGCCATCGCCGGCGGCACCGCGAAAAGCACGAGCCCGCGGTATTACCGAGCCAGCGATACCACAGCGCTCGGAGATGCACTTCGCGCAATTGGCGTCGAAGTGGCGGTGCGGTGCGATATCGCGCTCACCGCGCCACCGCCGGATCCGACATTGGTCAACGTGTATCTCGACACGGCTTTGCTCGAAGCGGACCCGATCGACGGCTGGTCCTGGACCAGCGCTACCTCGGTCGCGCTACGCGGCAAAGCTTGCGAGCGTCTGCTCGCTGGCGACGTGCTTCAAGTGCAGGTGGTATCGGGATGCCCCACGGTGGTTCGGTGAACCGTTCAGTGAAGCGTATGCCATTGCCCCTCGTGCTCCACCTTGGGAATCCCCGATTCCGGTATCGGCGGGCGTAGCGGCGGGGCACCGCGCTGAGTCGGGGCCGCAAGCACGATGTGGACGCGGCTTGCCTGAGCGGCGGCCGCGGCCTTCTGCATTTCCTCAGCCGCTTCTTCGCGGGCCCAGCGCGCCAAGGTCTGGCGGTCGCGGCGGCGACGGCGCCTCCAAGCCCAGACAAATAGCCCTATGATTCCCACCCAAACCACGGTGCCGCTCAAAACGACGGGCCAAAACGTGTAACGCCTGGCGATATCTTGCCGCCATTCCTGTTCGAGCGCGTTGGGGTCGCTGTTGTACGCGTCGAGCATTGCGCTCGAAAGCGTTTGCCCGGATTTTAGCCGCTCGATGAGCGTAACAAAACGGATGCGATCTTGTTGCCGCACCAGGAATCGCAAAAGATCCGCAGCTTCGGCGTAGGCAACCGAGGCGCTGGTCGCATCCGCGGGGAACGTGCGTTCCAGCCGTTCGATGGGCAGCAGGCTATCGGCGAGCGTTGCGGTCCACAAAGTCTGGAGTCGCACGAAGGAGCTTTCCCCTGATGCGAACACCGCGAAACCTTCATTGAACCAACGCGGCACCGCGCGGCCTCCAACCGCTTGCCAAAGCGCCACGTGAGCCATCTCGTGCCGGAAAATCTCTTCCAAGTTATGTCGCGAATTGGGGTTCACCGGCGCAGCGGTGAGCAGGATCAGGCCGATTTCTGGGTATGCGACACCTGACGCGTACGACGGGAAGGGGACGCCTTCCGGGGCGAGCATTTCCATTTCGCCCGGCGTGCGCGCGATGCGAACGCGAATACCGGTGGCGGGTGCTTGTCCCAAACGCGCCGCCAGGTCGCGCCGTATTTCCACTGCGCGGTCGATGAGCGGCTGCACCGCGCGGCGAATGTCCGGATGGTACCAAAATCGAATCCATCCGCCGTCGAAGCTATTGAACCCCTTTGGGACGTCGCGAAGATTGGAGAGCTCCAAGGTCGCGGTGGGAGCATCAGCGGGTGGCTCATTGCCAACCGGCATACTCGTCGACTGCGATCGCATCGCGACGTGCGGCTGCGATGATGCGGATGCGGCCGGGGCATCCGACAGCGCCGCGCTACTTCGCGCAACGAGCAGCATCACCAAGAGAACGCTAAGTGCGTGGGCGACCGGCCTCGCGAGCAGCCCAGACACACGGCGCAGCATTCGTGAAATATGACGCCGCTAAACCGCTCCGTCGTCAAAAATGTGCCCGTCGCCGAAATCCCCTCGAAAACTCGCTTGATGCGAGACCCTCACAAGGAGAACCAGAGCGGACCGAGCAGGACCGGCGCCTCGGAGGCGACCCTGGAGAAAACCTCGGGGGAGCGCAGCACAATGGCTGCTCCAATAGAGACCAGGAGCCACGCGCCCGGGCCGAGCCACCTCACCCTGCGCCAACCAATCGGCCCGCGCCAAAAAGCCATGCAGGCGACAAGGGCCAGAGTAAGGCTGCCGTCGAAGACCGCATTACGGACTTCTCGAGATTCCAAGAGGATCTTGGCGAGCGATGATAACCCGAAAAAAAGTGAGGCCGCCCCGAGAATCGTCGGCACCGCGCTCGACCAACGCCGTCCCCAGCGCTGACGGACAAGGCGCTCGAGCTGCGCAGTGAACGCGAGAGCAGCGAGCAGCATCGCAGCCGAAACCACGGCGTAGGTCGCGGCTGCCAAGGGGCGGTGATGCGTGTGCAGTCGAAGCGTGCGAGCGAACAGGCTAAATGGCGTCACCACCAGAGCGACACCCGATAGCAACACTAAAGCTCTCTCGCTCAGCGGTTGCGCCGCACGCAAGGCCCCGGTGGCGGGCGCAACCACGGAGGCGTTGGTCCCTGCGAGGGCAATCCAGCACAAAAAAAATGGGCTTTCCGGAGATGCTGCCCGCCAGGCTGCCGGAAGCGCCGCCACCGCAGCCGCAAGAACCCCAAGGAAAATTCCCAAAGTGAGCGCAGAGCCAGGCGGTGGGTCCCGCTCGGCGTTCACGCGAGCTGCGGCTCCAGTCGGATGCGCCTGGCGGCTCGCTCCGGTACGTAACCTTTGTCGAGGTACCAGCGCGCGGCGCGAGCGAGCGCCGTTCTAGCCGGCCGGTGGGCGTACCCGAGTTCGGACTCCGCTTTTGCGCTGTTCACATAGAGTTGGGCGTGACCGAGATCGCGCGCCAAGCTGCGGGTGAAAAGCGGAACCGTACCCAACCAACGCGCACGAAGCTCCATGAGAACCGCTCTGAGCTCGAGCGCGGACGGAGTGAGCCTGCGTCCAGGAGGCGGAAGACCGGTAACCTCGCTCAATGTGTCGAAGAGCGATTCGTAATTCAGATTTTCGCCGCCCAAAAGGTAACGCTCGCCCACGGTTCCGCGCTCCATTGCCGCCACATGTCCGGCGGCGATGTCGTCAACGTCCGCAACGCTGAGGCCCCCTGTGGTAACCGGAAAGTGGAAGGTAGGCGAGGTCTTGAGATACTCGAGGATCAGCGCGCCGCTGGGAGTCGGCTTCCAGTCGCCTGGACCCACAACGAAGCTCGGGAGGACCACGACCACTGGCAGGCCGGCGTCCGCGGCCTTGAGCGCGGCGCGCTCGGCGGCGAGCTTGGCGGCGATGTGCGGAGCCGTATCTCTTAGGTTAAACTCGCTGGTTTCATCCACCGGCTCGGTGTGAATACCCCGGGTGACCCAACTGCTGGTGACCACGATCTTGGCGAGCCGGCGCTTAGCGGCGGCACCGAGAACGGCGCGGGTTCCGTCGACAGTTGCCGTGGCGATGCGCTCCGGCTGCCGGTCCCAATGCGTGTGGTTCGCCGCCAGGTGATACAGCCGGTC
>DASXTY010000013.1:0-2933 GCA_036505155.1 Polyangiaceae bacterium
AGCAAGCGCCACTGGAAGTGGCCCGGACCAAAGAGCAAGCGCTGGCACGGGCCCAGGAAGCGCTAAAAAAGGCGCGTGCCGGCGAAGACTTCGTTCAACTGGTCAAGGAGTACTCCGATGAGCCCGGCGCAGTGGACCGACGGGGCGAGCTGGGGCGGATCCGCGCCGAGGAGGTGGTTAAAGAATTTTCCGATGCCGCCTTCTCTCTTCAAGTCGGCCAGATTTCCCCAGTAGTCGAGACCGCGTTTGGATTTCACATCATTCAGCGGACTGAATGAGACGAAGTATTTTTGACGCTCGCGGACGGGTTACCTTGCAGACGCCTAATTCTTTTTGCGCGGGCGGATGTCGAACCATATTTTTTCCTGCCGGAAGTCGACCCGGACCGCGCCTCCGCCTTCGAGCCGACCGAACAATAGCTCCTCACTGAGCGGTTGCTTGACCTCGTCCTGAATCAGTCGCGCCAATGGCCGTGCGCCGTTGTCGGGGTCGTAACCCTTGTCCGCCAAATATTCGCGCGCGGCCTCGGTGAGCTCGACCGTGGCGTCGCGCTCGGAAAGCTGCTGGCCCAATTCTTTCATGAACTTGTCGACGACTTGCTTCATGACCTCGCGCGAGAGCGCATCGAAACTGATCCGGGCATCTAGACGGTTGCGAAACTCGGGGCTGAACATGTTTTTCAGCGCAATATCCTCCCGGCCCCGCGAATCCCGCTGCCCGAATCCCAACATGCGCCGCGCGAGATCGGCCGCGCCCACGTTGCTGGTCATAATCAAGACCACGTGACGAAAGTCCGATTTTTTGCCGTTGTTGTCGGTCAGAGTCCCGTGGTCCATCACCTGCAAGAGCACGTTGAAGACGTCCGGGTGCGCCTTTTCGATTTCGTCCAACAGCAGCACCGCGTGCGGGGTTTTTGCGATCGCCTCGGTGAGCAGACCACCCCGGTCGTAACCCACGTAACCCGGTGGCGCACCGATCAGCCTGGATACCGTATGCCGCTCCATGTATTCGCTCATGTCGAAGCGAATCAGCTCGATGCCCATGGTCTTAGCCAGCTGACGCGCCACCTCGGTCTTTCCAACGCCGGTGGGGCCGGTGAAGAGATACGAGCCAATGGGCTTTTCCGGTGGTCTGAGCCCAGCGCGCGACAGCTTGATGGCCGTGGCAACTTCATGGATGGCCCGGTCCTGACCGAAAACCACTTGCTTCAGATCGGCTTCCAGGTTCTTGAGCGAGCTCTTGTCACTGCTGCTGATCTGGCGGGGCGGGATTTGTGCCATCCGCGCCACTACGGCTTCGATACGCTCAACACCTACCGCTGCGCCGTCGCCGTCCTCGAGCTTGGCGTCGGCGCCTGACTCATCCATAAGATCGATGGCTTTATCTGGGAGCTTCCGATCGTGCAGATACCGCTGGGCCAGATTGGCGGCAGCCTCGATGGCGGCCTCCGAATACTTCACCTTGTGAAACTCTTCGTAACGAGGTTGCAACCCCTTGAGGATCAGCACCGTTTCTTCCAAGCTGGGCTCTAGGACTTCGATCTTTTGAAAGCGCCGTGCCAGCGCGCGATCGCGCTCGAGATGGGTGCGATACTCCTCGAAGGTGGTAGCGCCAATGCAGCGGAGCTTGCCGGTGGCGAGCGCCGGCTTGAGCAAGTTGGCCGCATCCAGCGTGCCTCCGCTGGCCGCTCCCGCCCCAATCACCGTGTGCATCTCGTCCACGAACAGGATCGAGCCTTCTATCTTTTCCAGCTGCTTGAGCACGGCCTTGACGCGATTCTCGAAGTCGCCGCGAAACTTGGTGCCCGCCAGCAGCGCCCCCATGTCCAGCGTGTAAATCGAGGCGCTTACCAGCGACTTGGGGACTTCGCCCGCTGCTATGCGGCTGGCCAGCCCTTCGACAATGGCAGTCTTGCCCACCCCGGCGTCGCCTACGAACAACGGGTTGTTCTTTCGACGCCGCGACAACACCTGTATCGCTCTGCGGAGCTCCTTCTCGCGACCGACCAAGGGCTCGATCCCTCCCTGTTTCGCCCGCTGGTTCAGGTTGGATGCAAAACGTGTCAACGGGTTCTTCAGGGGCTGCTCCCCCTCGCCCGTTTCCTCGTCCACTTCCCCGACTCCCTCGCTCACCGACTCGAGGTCATCGTCACCGTTTTTGGCTACGCCATGCGACACGTAGTTGACCACATCGAAGCGGGTAACTCCGTGTTGGTTCAGCGCTTGCACCGCGGGCGATTCCACCTCGGAAAAAATCGCTATCAGGATGTTGTAGCCTTTCAGCTCTTCTTTACCGCTGGACTCGACGTGCAGCGTAGCGCGCTGCAATACCCGTTGAAACCCGCGCGAAGGTACCGGAATCGTGTCGTCCAAGCCCGGCACCACCGGCATATCCTCATCGAAAATCCGCTCGAGCTCCCGTTTGATGCGTTCCACGTCTCCGCCTGACTTGCGCACGATTTCCGCGCTGGCCTGATCGTGGAGCAGCGCGTACAAGAGGTGCTCGACGGTCAACATATCGTGCCGGCGTCGCCGCGCCTCGGTGGCGGCCAAGGAGCAGGCAATGTTGACTTCCGCACTGACTTTCACTCGGAATCTCCAAATCCCTCGGGCTCGGCGGTGCACCGGAGAGGATGGCCTTCTTGCTTTGCGAAATCCATCACTTGAGCGACCTTGCTCTCCGCGACATCGCGGGTGAACACCCCCACGATACCGAAGCCTTTGTGGTGCACGTGCAGCATGATGTGGGTGGCTTCGGTTTCGCTCTTGTGAAAGAACCTCATTAACGCAACCACGACGAACTCCCGGGTCGTGTAATCGTCATTGTGGAAGACTACATAGTAGCGTTGCGGCTTTTTGGTAACCGGACGCTCCACCACCGCCAGATCGTCCTGGTGCTCGGGCTTGGAGGAAGTTTTCCGGGATGCCATGGCC
>DASXTY010000014.1:0-3487 GCA_036505155.1 Polyangiaceae bacterium
CGGGTCCGCAGGAGCTGCCGATGCGGCGTTCGTACTCGGTCGAATGGATGATGATGCCGGCAACGCCGTCACCGCGCTGGTCTGGTACGAGCGCTACTTGGCTGAAGCCCCTTCCGGACACTTTGTGGCCGAGGCTTACGGCCGTCGCATGCTGGCATTGAGAAAGACCGGCAACCGGTCGGAGAGCCGGGTCGCCGCACAAGAGTACCTCAGTCGTTTTCCCAATGGCCCTTATGGCTCAGTTGCGCAAGAACTCTCGGCACCGTGAGCTGGCACTGGGCCTGTGTGGTCGGCGTAGCACTGATGCTGTGTGTGCGGCGGGCTGCGGCTGAGCCGCGCGTCGTGGTGCTCACCGTCTCCTCCGGCGGTGAATCGACCGGCGCACAGACTCCGACAACGCCCGCGGCCGTCGAACAGGTTGCGAGCACCGATGCACTGCAAGCACAGATGCTGGCGGAGCTCGGCGCTGCAGGGTTTGCCACCATCGCTTTTCGACTGACTGAACCGGCTACCCTGGACGCCCTGGAACGCGCAGCGCAGCAGACTGGAAGTGTTGCAACCATTGCCATCTCCAAGCTCGCCGACCGCATCCTCGCCGATGTCTGGGTCACGGATGCGGTGCTTCGAAAAACTGTGGTTCGGCGGGTGGAAGTGGAAGAACAGCACCCCGATGCCCCGCGAATCCTCGCGATTCGCTCGGTCGAGGTCCTCCATGCCGGTATGACGGAGCTCAACCTGGAGCTACCGCCGGAGCTGGCGAAGCGCGCCGAGCCCGGCACCGAGGGTTCCACCCAAAACCCCCCAGTGGGCTCGGTATCCCCAGCCGCAACGCGCGACAGACCTGAGGGCCAACGCCGGCAACCTATCGAAGCGTCTCCCGTCGCGACCAAGAAAAACGTTTATCGAGTTGCCGTTTCGGTTGGCGCGGGTGTGCTGGGAGGGCCGGGCGACATACCAGTAAGCTTTCCGGTTCCATTGGCTCGCGCTACGTGGCGGTTTGCTCACCCTTTCGGGCTGGAGCTGAGCTGGCTGGGGCCGGCGCGATCCTCCACCACGGTTTCCAGCGGTCCAAACCAGCTTGGCGCCGACGTCGACGAAATGATCGCAATGCTGCGGGTGCGTTTTGACCCGAGCTCCCAGGGTTGGGTGCTGGAGCCGTTCGCATCCGGTGGTCTGGCTGGCGCCTGGATCTCCGCCAAAGGTGAGCTGTTGCGCTCTACCGTTTCCACGCCCGAGCTTCGCGCAACCAAGCAAAGTGCGTTCGTCGCCCTGGCGACGCTGGGAGCCGGCTTGCGGTGGAGGCCGTGGACGGCTTTCGGCTTGTTAGCGACGGTGGACGGGGCGCTGGCATTTTCACGGCCGGTTCTGCTTCTCGATCGGGTGGTCGCCAAGACTGCCCAACCAGTTTTGGTTGGAGCCGTCGGAGCCGAGGCGTTTTGGTGACCGGGGTCAAAGTGGGCCGTCTCGCTCGCTTGGCAGCCGCCGCTCTCGTCGCGGCGACTCTGGCAGCCGCATGCGGTGATATGACCCTCGACATCGTCAGTGGTTCTGAGATGAGGCCGGATAGCGCCGGCACCTGCGCCGGGTGCAGCCCCGGATTGTCGTGTTGCTCGGGGCAGTGCGTATCGGTGAACTCCAGCTCGAGCCACTGCGGCGGCTGTAATTTAGAGTGCGGGGGCGAGCTGAACTGCTCGTTGGGGACGTGCGTGTGCAAAGGGCGGAGCGAACCCTGTGGTGCGCAGTGCGTGCGCACCGGATCGGATCCCCAAAACTGCGGTGGTTGCGGGCAAACCTGTGGAGTGGATGAGGTGTGCAGCGCAAGAACCTGTTCCGCATACTGCGACACCGGATTGTTCAACTGCTTTGGCGCGTGTGTGGACCTTTTCTCGGACGAGAACAACTGCGGTGGTTGTGCCAGGCTTTGCCCTTCGGGCTCTCGCTGTGCGTGGGGAGCGTGTACCTGCGAAGAGGGCGAGGCTCTTTGTGACGGTGCGTGTGCCAACCTCTCGACCGATCCTCAAAATTGCGGGAGCTGCAGGCGAAGCTGCTCCACCGGCGAGCTCTGCGATGCCGGGCGGTGCGTAAGCCAGTGCGCCTCTGGCCGCACCAACTGCCGCGGCGCGTGCGTGGACTTGCAAACCGACTCTGAGAACTGCGGGGGTTGCGACACGGTGTGCCCGGACCGCGCGAGCTGCGTCGGCGGCGAGTGCCGGTGCGCGGTTGGCCTGACACTTTGTGACGGCAAGTGCGTCAGCGTAGACAGCAATCCTCACCACTGCGGATCCTGCAACTACCAGTGCGCCGGAGGCAGCGTTTGCAGCGAAGGAGTCTGTGCCAACAGTTGTCTTGCCGGTCGCATTGCCTGTGACGGTGGCTGCACGGACCCCGCGAGCGATCCTTTCAATTGCGGAGCATGCGGTATCGAGTGCCCTGCCGGCAGCACCTGCGAAAATGCAGTTTGCGCCTGTTCAACGGGCAAGACGCAGTGCGCCAGCGGTTGCGTGGATCCGAGCTCGGATCCCGCCAATTGCGGCGGCTGCAACATCGGTTGCCTACCGGGCGAAGTCTGTTCGTTTGGGGGATGCCGAGAAACATGCCCGTCGGGCACGGTGCACTGCGGATCGCGATGCGTCGACGTATCGAGCGACGCGTCCGACTGCGGGGGATGCGGCGTTGCTTGCCCGCCCGGTGCTATCTGCGTCGATGCCACTTGCGTGTGCCCCAGCGGCGAGCTGCTCTGCGGAGGTCGCTGTGTCGATCCGGCGAGCAGCGCTCCCAACTGCGGCGGCTGCGGCCACACCTGTCCCACCGGCGCGCAATGCGAATTCGGAGCGTGCCAATGTGTACCGCCAGGGCAAGTGTGCGGTGCGGACTGCGTCGATTTGAGCTCCAACTCAACCCACTGCGGAAGCTGTGAGCGACAATGCCCCTCGACGCTGGTTTGCTCGCAGGGAGAGTGCCTGGGCTCCTGCGCCCCACCCCTAACGGACTGCAACGGCATCTGCGCGGACTTGGCGGCCGATCCCGAACACTGTGGCGACTGCGCGCTTCCTTGCATCGCGGGTGAGATATGCGTGGGGGGAACTTGCGCGTGCCCGCTCGGAGACATTTTCTGCGCCTCGGTTTGCGTGGACCCCCTCACCAACCGGTCCCACTGCGGTGGTTGCGGCAACCTGTGCACCGGCGGCGCGGACTGCGTCGACGGCGGGTGCCGATGCGCCTCGGGCTTCGAATCGTGCGACGGGCAATGCGTGGACACGAGCCGCGACTATCGAAACTGCGGCGCCTGCGGGTTGCGTTGCGCTCCGCCACAGCGCTGTTTCGGCGGCAAGTGTCTGTGAGGCCGAAAAGAAAAAAGATGAGCTTCCGCGGGGCGACATCGACACTGCCCAAGCATGCGCAAAAGTAGTTACCTTTGGACTTTTGGGGCGGGGGGGCTCGTCCTGAGCGCGTTCACGGCGTGCGGCTCGAGCAAAGAGACAACCAT
>DASXTY010000015.1:0-6848 GCA_036505155.1 Polyangiaceae bacterium
GCTGCCGAATGCTTCGAAAAAGCCCTGGAAAAGGCACCCGAAGACCTGGGAGCCCTGTTCGCGCTGGAGCGAATTCACCTGGAGCTCGGTGACTGGGAGGCGCTCGGCAGGGTGTACGCAGCCGAGCTCGACGTCTTAGCCGACAAGCCCGCGCGCGTCGCCGTGCTCCGCGAGCTCGCGCGCCTTCAGGCGAAGCAAAACGCCGGGTCGCCGGAGCAGTTGCAAAGAACCTATCTGGCCATCCTCGAGCTTGAGCCGGCGGACCCCGCCGCTCTCAGGTCGCTCGAGCAATTAGCGCTTGCCTCCGGCGACCGGCGGCTTTTGGCCAAAGTGGACGCGAAGCTGGCTGCCAGTTCGACGAATGCTGCCCTGACCGCTGCGCACTATACCCGTCTCGCCGAGTCGCTTGAAGCCCTGGACGAGGATGCTGCGCTCAAGCTCTATCGCGCGGCGCTCGCGCGCGATCCCGAGAACCTCGGTGCCTGCCGGGGCTTGTCTCGGCTCGCCAAGCGACGGGCCGACCCGGCGCTGCTGGAGGAGGCCGCGGAGGCGGAGGCTCGCGCGATTGGCGATCCCGAAATGAGCGCGCAACTTCTGCAGAGCGCGGCGATCGCGCGAGCGCGTGGCGGCGATCGTGAGGGCGCCGTTGCCGACCTGCTCAAGGCTCTGGAAGTCAACCCCGACCATGCCGCGTCGGCGCAGGCGCTCGGGCAGCACATGCTCGAACTCGGTCAGCTTGACGAGCTTGTGGCGGCTTTGAGTCGTGCAGCCCGAGCCGCAAAGAAGCCTGAGCGTGCGGCTGAGCTCTGGATTTCAGTGGCCGAGCTGCTGGCCGAACAGCGTCACGACCTGCCCGCCGGTTTGGTGGCGCTGAAACGCGCCGAAACCTTGCTGCCGGGTTACGCGCCCGCGCTCCTGAAGCAAGCAGATCTCTTTTCCCGAGATGGGCAGTGGAAGGAGGCAGCCGATCGCCTGAGTCAGCTGCTCGAACAGGTGCCGCCCGAGGAAGTGCAAATCCAGGCCCTCCTGAGGCTCTGCGCGATTTTCGGGGAACGCTTGAAGGAGCCCGGTCGCGCTCGCGCCAGCCTAGAAGCGGTGTTGAAGCTCGACGAGAATAATCCTGAAGCGAACAAGCTTTTGCTCACGATGCAAATGGAAGCTGAAGAGCTCGACCAGGCTGCGGAAACCGCCGCTCGGCTGGTGCGCGCTTCGCCGGAGAAGAGGGCCCGAGCGGAGGCGTTGGCGCTAGAAGCCTCGATCGAGCGGCGGCGAGGCCAGCTGGAGGCTGCGGCGCAAGCGTACGAACAGGCCGTGACCCTGCTGGGCAACCAAGGCGAAATCGCTCGGGATTTCAAGGGCATGCTCGCCGAATTTCCAAAGAGTGGCGAGCGCCCACCGTATGACCGCTACATCGCGTCGCTAACGCGGTTCGTGGAGGGCGATGCGGATCGGGAGCAGGCGTCGGCGGCGTACTTGGAGCTCGGCCGGACGCTGGCCGGCGAGCTAGAGCAACTGGAGGCGTCGGTTACCATGTTACACCGGGGTTTGATCGCGGATCCTGGTAATCTGGAGCTTCGAATGGAGCTCGCCGCGGGACTCAAGGGCTCCGGGAGGTTTCCGGAAGCGCTCGAGGTGTTCCGGCAGCTATTGGAGCTCGACGTGACGAGCGAGCAGACCTGGCGTGACTTGGCGGAGACGCTCAAAAAAATGAATTGGGACCTTGAAGCGGATCTGGCGGTTGCGCCTCTGGTTGCGCTGGGATTTGCGAGTGACCGGGAGCTGTCTCAGCATGCCACCCGCCCGCCCCTGCCGGCCAGCGCGGACCCCGGTTCGTTCAATGCGAGCGCGCTGAACGCTATTGATGCGCCGGGCAGCCAGCAGCCGGCCAGTCAACTGCTTGCGGTCATCTCGGAAAGTCTCGAGCGCGTGCACCCGCCGGAGCTGGAGCGCTACGGTGTGAGCTCTTGGGATAGAATCGGCTCCCGTTCCGGCCATCCGGTGCGTGCGCTGGCCGATCGCGTCGGGGCCATCTTCGCGATTGACGACTTCGACCTCTACACGCACCGCGCCAGCTCGAGGCGAATAGATCTTGAGTTTACCGATCCGGTGTCGCTCATGGTTCCCGAGTTCTTCGGCCGCTGCAGTGAATCACAGCAGGTGTTCCTGCTCGGCCGGGCGATGGCCGGGGTATCGCGAAGGCTGCACGCGGTGGAGAAGCTCTCCCCTCAGACCCTGGAACTCTTGCTGGCGGCCGCGACGCGCAACGTCGATCCCAAGTTCGGCCGAGGCCTCGCCGATGAGGAATTCCTGAACTCCCAAGCCAGGCGCGTCCACCGCGCGATTTCGCAGGGTGGTCGGCGTGCTGTGGAACAGGCTGCGAAAACCTACGCCAGTGCGCCACGGGTGGACTTCGCGGAGTGGGTGAGTGCCGTTCGGCAAAGCGCCGCGCGCGCGGCCGTGTTGGTGGCCGACGATTTGCCGGGCAGCCTGGCCCTGGTTCGGCAGACCGAAGGCGACCTGAGCGGTGCTCTAGGGCCGGCCTTGGTTCAGGCCATGACGATCGCGGAGGACATGCTCCGCTTCTGGGTCAGTGAAGCCGCCTTTAGCCTGAGGCGCCGCCTGGGAATGCTTTGAAAAGCGGCGCATCCCTCAACGCCGACTCGCAGAGCATCGGCGCCGGCAGAGAAGCGAGCTCCGCTGATTCGAGGAGGCCGAGGCGCATGTATAAACTGCACCCCGATCCTGATCTACTGTGCACGCCCCTTCAGCTCTCGTTCCACGCCAGTCGGTCGCACCGGAACCGTTCGGATGAGCTCGGTGATGACCTGATCGGTGTCAACGCCCTCCGCTTCTCCCTCGAAGCTGCGGATCAATCGATGTCGGAGCACCGGCGGGGCGACTTGCTGAACGTCGTCGAAGGAAACTTGCGGGCGCCCACTGAGCAGGGCCAATGCCTTGGCAGACAGAACTAGCGACTGCGCACCGCGCACCCCCGCTCCGTAGCGGATGACGCGACGCACCAGCTCTGGAGCGCTGTCGCTTTCGGGGGCGCTGGCGCGGACCAGGCGCGCGGCGTAGCGCGCGACCGGTTCTGCAAGACTGATGTCGCGGCACAGGTCGCGCAGGGCCAACACCTCCTGGGTGTCCATGACGCTGGCTGGCAACGCCAGGTCGCGCTCGGTCGTGCGCGCGACGATTTGCACCAGCTCGTCCTCCGACGGCGACGGGACCAGCACTTTCAACAAGAAACGGTCGAGTTGCGCTTCCGGAAGAGGATAGGTGCCCTCCATCTCGATGGGATTTTCGGTGGCCAGCGTAAAAAATGGCGCCTCCAGAAGGTGGCGTTCGCCGGCGATGGTGACGGCGTGTTCTTGCATGGCTTCGAGCAGTGCGCTCTGGGTTTTGGGGGTCGCGCGGTTGATTTCGTCTGCCAAGAGCAGCTGGGTGAAGATGGGGCCGCGCTGAAGCTCGAAGCGTCCCGTCGTGCTGCTGCGCGCATCGGTGACGAGCACGCGGGTGCCTGTGATATCGGTGGGCATGAGATCCGGCGTGAACTGAATGCGCGAAAATTTGAGAGACAGGGCAGCTCCGAGCGCGCGCACCATGAGGGTTTTGCCGAGGCCGGGCGCCCCTTCGAGCAGCACGTGACCGCCTGCCAAAAGTCCCCACAGGACCTGGTCGACCGCCGCGCGCTGCCCGACGATGACGCTATCGATGGCTTGTCGGAGCCGCTGGGTGCTTTCCCGGGCCTGCTCCAGCCGAGCTTCGAGATCATTTTCAGAGCGATGCATCTAGTTTCTAGGGCTCGAAGTATCGGCTCACCTGATCTCGGTATGCTTGCGGGAGCTCGGAGCGCTCCACCGCTCTGAGCTCGCGGGGTGCTGCGCTTTGCAGAGCCTGCGTCGAGGCTGACTTCGCGGTTTCGCCCGGGGCCGCCGGGCTATGTCCCAGAGACGCACCGTACATGGGGGCATCCAGCGTCAGATCGACTGCGGCTTTTGCGCGAAGCGCTGGACTCTCAAACTGATCGGTCTTTCCGCCGTGTTGGCCAGCGCCCTCGTCCTGCGCGTTGGGCCCGTTCGACGGCCCGCCCATCGCGCCGGATGAGCTCCCCGACGCAGATTGTCCCTTCTGCGGTCCTTGCCCACGCGGCACAGGCATTGCGCCGCGGAGCTTTTGCTGCGCTCGCTCCGCATCGCGCTCCCGGTCCGCGAGCTCCCGGTCGCGCTCGACTTCGTCACTGGGCTCATCGGCAAGCTGTTTCAAAAGTGCGCGCAGAGCCTCTTTTCCCTGTTCGGACGAAAGACGGCGCGAAAGCTGTTCGAGCTCCCTGGCGTCGATTCCCCGACCCGGAAGGCGCCCGCGCTCCGATAGTCGCTTGGCAAGATTTTCAGCCAGTCGCTGTCGCTCCGCTTCACTCAATCCTTCGAGGGCGTTTTCCAGAGCTTGGAGCAGGCGCCGCTGCGCCTCGGGGTTGCCGGTCTGTTCAAAACTTCGAAAATCCTCGAGCGCCTTTGGATCCAGGTGCCTGGAAAGTTGCTGGTAGAGATCGCGAGTCAGCTCGGACAGCGACTCGGCTGACAGATCGCGCCCCAGTTTTTGATTCTGCTGGTCGAGCAGTTTGGCTGCCGACGGCGCTCCTTTGCTGCGCGCGGCGTGCGCCGCTTGTTCCAAGAGCTTTCTGACCAACTCACGGTCTTTGGCTTCGATGCGTCGCGCTAGCTCGCGCATCTCGCGGTCGAACTCAGTGAGATCGCCGTCGCCGAGCGCCCGCGCGGCGCGCGATAACCGGGCATCCTCATTGAGCTTGGAAATGGCGGCTTCCAGGCCGGGTCGATTCTCTCGGTCGAAGAGCCGCAACCGCTCCGCTCCGATTTCATCTCTGAGCTCGGCGATCATGGCTTGAGCTTCGCGCCGGGGGACCCCTTCGCCGAGGGCCTTCTGGAGCTTTCGAGCGCGCTCTGCGATTTGTGAAAAGCGTCGCTTTTGCCGTGCGTCTCTCGCGTGCAGACGATCCAGAGCTGCGATCCGTTCAAGCTCCGCCATTCGAGCAGCGCGAACCAGGTCGCTGCCCGGCGGCGGCGCTAGAGCGCGGGGCACAGGCGGTAGTGGTAGCAAGCTCAGCCAGACCACCGCAACTCCGCCGGCCGGCAAAATTGCGTGCCAAGTGCGCCAGAAAGCGGGTCGGACGAGCCTCAGGCGGGCCCTCTTGAGAGCGAGGCTTGCGCGCCGTTGCACTGCGGGATCTAACCAGCCTTCGACCGCGGTAGAGATCACCTCATCGGAATCCAGGCGGGCGTCCAGGTAGAGCGCGACTTCGGTGTCCGACCATCGTTGCCCACGAGCCCACACCCATCCGGCGAGCGCGCCCGCCGCCGCCAAGGCAGCAGCGTAGGGGCATAGCGCGCCGTGTCCCGCCCTCCATAACAGAGCCGCTACCGGCACGGAGATCGCCATGCCCAGCGCAGCGCCGGTGAGCACTTGCCGACCCATCAAATGAGCCCGGACCCACCGCGCCCAGCGGGCGAAGCCCACTGGAAATGGTGTCGGGCTTTTCCCCGCATTGGTGGCCGAAGACATCTCGGATGAAGCTAGTGTCCTAAGTCCGCAATTCCTTCCAGAATTGCTGGACTGCCGCTTCGCGGCCCGCTGCTTCGCAGCCCGCTGCTTCGCAGCGGCAGGCCACTATCTTTGTTTTGTAGGGGCGCCTCGCGCCCCTCTCGGCCTTCGGCCGATTCACCCCCAGAGAAAATTCGCTTCGCGAATTTTGCTAGTGTGCTCACCATTATTGATACCATCTACGGACTCAGCACACTAGCACTCCTTTTAACGCGGCACCGCCGAGCTCTATTCGGGTTTGGCTTGGATCGCGCTCCGCGGGCGGAATCCAGCGTGGTTTCGAGACGTTGGACCGGTCTCGGATGCTGATTCCGCGGAGCCTAGCGCCGACAAGCGAACTACCCTATAATCGCTGAATGGCCCGATTGCTGGTCGTTGAAAGCTACCCGGCGCTGGCCACCGTGGTCGGGATTGCCCTGGAACGATCGGGGCATGATGTCCATCGCGTCGGTTCTCTGCAGCGCGCGCTGGAGCTCGAAGATCATTTTGACCTGACGGTGTTGGACATTGACTTAGCGGACGGCTCGGGGGTGAACCTCGCCGGGTTGCTGCTGGACGAAGGCCGCTCGGACCGCGTCGTGTTCTACACCGCCAACGACGATGCAGCGCTGCGAGAGCACGCCGAGCAGCTCGGGCCGCTGGTGACCAAAGAAATTGGGATCGAACCGCTTCTCATAGCGGTCCACGATGAGCTCAAGATCACCGACTCGGCGAAGGTGGTGGGCGCGTCGGACCAACCATGGCTCCAGCGGCGAAGCGGGCGCTCGGGCACCCGGCGGCGTGTTCCTAAGTAGTCGCGCGTTCGCTCGCAAGCGACTCACCCTGCAGCGAGTTCCTCAGCGCACCGGTTCGCCATGAAAAAAATCACCGCTTTAGCCATCCGGGCCCGAAAGCAAAAGGGACCCAAGATTGCGGCGCTTACGGCCTACGATGCCACCTTAGCTCGCCTGCTCGACCAGGGCGGCGCCGACATCCTCTTGGTCGGGGATTCTCTGGGGATGGTAGTGCAAGGTTTGCCCAATACCTTGCCGGTGACCGTCGACGAAATTTGCTATCACGGTCGAGCCGTGGCGCGGGCCACCGAGCGGGCTCACGTGCTTGGCGATATGCCCTTCATGAGCTTTCAGGTCAGTGTCGAAAAAGCCGTAGAGGCCGCCGGGAAGATGGTGAAAGAGGGTGGCTTCGAATCGGTCAAGTTAGAAGGTGGAGTAACGATAGCCGAGCAAGTG
>DASXTY010000016.1:0-1860 GCA_036505155.1 Polyangiaceae bacterium
GCCGAGCAAGAGCCCCTTCAGCTGCCGACCGACGCCTGCGGGTCGCCATGCCGCGCTGCACCAGCTGTGAGCGGTTTAGGTCAATTCCCGTAACAGTCTGTTTGCGACGAGCCGGCTCGCAGCCGTCCGCGGTGTCGCGCCCACGCCACACGAAGGCTTGGCCAAAACGGCGATCTTGCCGGGTTGCATCTCGGATCGAGCACCTGTGAGCAACTGTTGGCACGCGGGACACGTGACGTCGGGTTTGTATCTATGGCCAACAAGCGACCGAACCGCCGCGACGAATTCCGTCGCGCCTGTAACACCCATTCGCGGGATTGACGTCGTGCGTCAGCGAGTTAGCGGGTCTCGTCCGCTTCGCCCGGATGGTATAGAACCTGCGGCAGTAGGGGCATGCAGTCTTCGCGCCCACCCGCTACCGCGTCACGAGCGACTCGTGGAACGGGTGATGTGCGGCACAACAACAATTGGAGATGTCCGACGAAGCGCCTTGCGAGGTTCGAGCAATCGACCGTCGCGACGCCGTCGGGCTCACGCGAGGTTACAAGCTCGCCTCGCGCGTTACAGACGACGCGTGAAAGCAGAGGCGGAAACCTCCGAAGTACCCCCCGTGCGCCGACGCAAAGCGCTCTGACTCCCAGTCGGACAACGTCGGCCCGCAGCGACAAGGCTTTCGCCACGCGACGCGTCACACCGACCGCCAGGTCGGTATCGAGGGGCTTCTCCAGCTGCATGAGTGCCTTTGACGAGGACTTCGGTCCTGCGTCTGGGCTTGTCTCCCCTATCCGCTCCGAGTACTAATATGACGCAGTCCCGTTTTCATTCCCTTGCCGTGCTGAGCACTCTCTTTTGCGCCACCGCCTTGATTACAGCGTGCGGTGGTGGTGCGGATGTCTCGACCGACAACGAGCAGTCACTTGAATCTGCCGAAGCGAAGGGGGGCGTCAAGGGGTCGCCGGATCGCACTACCGCCCCGGCCCCGGCTCCGGCTCCCGCTCCGGCTCCCGCTCCGGCTCCCGCTCCGGCTCCGGCTCCGGCTCCGGCTCCGGCTCCGGCTCCGGCTCCGGCTCCGGCCCCTGCTCCTACGCCTGCGCCGGCCGTATCACTGACGGTTCAAGGCGCGCCCAATCTTCCGCTTAACGGCACAACCACTCCGGTCACGGTTGGATTTGTGACAGGCACACCGACACTTGTGGAGCTGTCGCGCGATGGCCAATCGGCGTTCGCCACTTGGCCGACGGGTTCATTCTTCACTCTGTCGGCCGACGGAAAATCTCTCACCGGCAATTGGTGTATTACGAGCGCCTGCTGGGGCGGTGTTGATGGCACTCACGTGCTCAATGTGGTGGCCAGTTATGCCGACGGAACCAAGGCCACAGCCTCAGTGACACTCAATGTGGCGGACGCTCCGGCTCCCGCTCCGGCTCCCGCTCCGGCTCCCGCTCCCGCTCCGGCTCCGGCTCCCGCCCCCGCTCCAGCGCCTGCCGTTGCGACAGCGTTCGTGCAGAGTGTCGAAGTTGTTGCGACCGATGGGTTGTCAGGCAATCGCGGGATCGGCTGGGGCGGCCACCAAACACGGCACACCGTCCACAACGACGGCACTGAGCGGGTGATCTATGTGAAGGGAAATTACACCGGTTCCACCCGCTCGTGGCGGCTGATGAAGCGCTCCCCGAGCACGGGAGCGTGGGCGCAAGAAGCCGTCGGGCAAACGGACAGCGAAGCGTTCGTGGTCCGTGATCCTGCGACCGATTCTGCGCATGTGATCACATTCCCTGCCGGTGTGTCGACAATTGCCGCAGCCCCGTCATTTACTCCGGTCGCGATTTCCTCCGGGTGGGGTGCACTGACCGGTACCTA
>DASXTY010000017.1:0-2776 GCA_036505155.1 Polyangiaceae bacterium
CGGCTGCATAGGTGCCGGCGGCCAGCCGGTCTCCGGGTCGGTGTACTCCGAAGGTGGTCGCGACATGAGCTCTCCGAGCTCACTGGCCACTTCTTGTGAGCCGTCATCGCCAGTGACCTCCCCCATCAGTCGTTCGGCGCGGTCGATTCCATCGAATGCCACTGCCTTGACCAGCTGCATGCGGTCGCTGCCGAACCAGCGCATTGCGCGAATGCGGTCCACCGCCCACGTGATGAGATTTCCGGGCCTGGCCTTGTGGTAGAGCTGCTGGTGAACGAACTCGCCTCCTTCGAGCGGGGCCTCGACCTCTGTCGGTACGGTGGTCCTGCGACCGTCGGCATCGATAATCAAAGCCTCTGGTGTGTAGGCCAAAAGCACGTGTGCGGCCGGAGCGTTGAGCTTGAAAGCGCGACGTCCGATTCCCTCGCGACGGCCGGTTTCTTGAAGGTTGGTCAGCTGATTTTGCCAAACAGCCAAGGCCGACCAAACTTTTGGTGCGGGCGTCTCACCCCGCAAGTCCGCATAGTGTACGCCGCTTACCTTCCCCCCGCTCTGGATGACCCAGGCTACGCGAGGTCCGCTCACGGCGGGATTGCGCTCATCCACTGCCGAGGTATCCGTGATGTTGTAAGACCCGTCCAGGTCGAGCAGTCGACCTTCCGGCGACAACTTCACGTCGAGCAAATAAATGTCCGCGAGCTCTCCAGGACGTTGAGCTCTGGCGATCGCCCGAGCTCGCCGAACGCGTGTTAGCGCACCGGTTGGCGTGTCCAGCCAATAGACTTCGCCCGGTGCTGCCCGTAGGCCCTGCGATCGAAGGATCCGGCTTACCGCCACCGACAGATCCGCTTCATCCGCGACCGAGTGCGGCAACGCGTCGCTCAGTTGCAAAGCCCAAGTCACCGCCAAACAGAAAAGCAGGAAGCGGAGCTTCGCTGCCTTTAGCCGAAGCAGTGCCCTTTCCGCCAAAACCCCAAACCAGCGAAGCTCTCCACTTGGAGTCCGCGGTGGGGGCACGAACGAGACTCCCGGGGTGTCGCTATTGGCTGCCAAGCCGCCTCGCTTTGTGAGCCAAGATGTCTGCGTGAATCATGAAGTCTGGTAGGCGTGCCGAAGGTCCTGGTTGGGCTAACACTCGAGCCGGGTGGCGGCCCAAAATGTCTTGTTCCCGAGAGCGGCCCTGGGGACGCCGTTGAATCCCCCCGAACGACAACTTAGTTGTCAGTATGGTCAACGGGGTTGTCTGCGGGCCGTTCCGGGAGAGCGCTTGCCAAGGGTCTTTTTCAACTTTTCTAGGTAAATTATGCTCAATTGGCCTCTCCACGAAGTGGGCACGTCGCGTGCTAGCCTGGAGGATTGTGGCTCTGTGGTCGCGGCGGGTCTTTGCGTTAGCTCTGCTCGGCGGTGCCTTGGCCGGCGGCTGCCTATCGCCCACCCTGCCGCTGCCGCCGCCTTCGAAGCCGGATGTCAGCGCTCCCGACGCCAACGGAAACGTGCGCGTCCAGGGTTGGGTTCCCGGGCGCTCCGAGGCCATCGCGCGCAACGAGCGCACGGACCTGCTTTACGGGCAGCTCACCGACAACTCGGGCCAGTACGACTTTTTGATGCCAGCACAGAGCTGCGACTGGATCACACTCTATTACATCAGTGGAACGGAGCTCAGTGCCCCCGCCAATTCGGCCCGGGTTCCTAGCCCAGTACCGTGCCCCCAGTGACGCGCAGCGCGACGCGCCGCCCATCCGTCGATCGATAGTGTAGCGCGGCGACCGGCTCACCTGACCGTGGGGGCTCAGGCTGTTCGTCGAATACCTCGCCGTGCAGGTCGTAGTCGGTCGCGCCCACCACGCGCACGCGGCGGATCTGACCTGGAAAGACGGGACCGCCGGAAATGTACACACAGCCGTCCACCTCCGGCGCCTGACCGGCGTGCCGGCCCACCATGACCCACTCGCTCTCGGAGCTCGGCCCCTCGACCAGCACATCCAGCTCGCTTCCGACCAGAGCGCGATTTTTCTGCCGGCTGATCCGCCGCTGCACAGTGAGCAGGGCCCGAGCGCGCGCTTGTGCCACCTCAGGCAATACCTTGCCGTCGAAACTGGAAGCCGGCGCGGTCTCCTCATCGGAGTAGACGAATACGCCCACGCGATCGAATTGTGCCCATCGCAAAAAATCCCGAAGCTCCTCGAACTCCGCCTGGGTTTCACCCGGATGGCCCACGATGAAGGCGGTCCGAAATACCAGTTGCGGGATGCGAGTACGAAGCCGTTCGACTAAGATTCGGAGCCTTGCGCCGCCGTGCCCGCGTCGCATGCGGCGCAACATGGCTTCGGCCGCGTGCTGCAACGGCATGTCCACGTAAGGGACCACGCGCGGATGGTCTGCAAGTAGCTCGATGAGCTCGGCGTCGAGAGTTTCCGGGTAGAGGTAAAACAACCGAACCCAGCGCACGCCGGAGATGTCGGCGATGCGCCGCACCAGCGCGGCCAGGGTTGGCCGATCCGGCAGGTCGCGGCCGTACGCGATGGTATCCTGCGAAACCAAGTTCAGCTCCTTGACGCCCGACTGCGCGAGCCGCAGAGCTTCGCCGATGATGTCCCCGGGCGCGCGTGACCGTTGCTTGCCCCGGAGCTCCGGGATGACGCAAAACGCGCAGCTCCGATTGCAACCTTCCGCGAGCTTGAGGTAGGCGCTGGCTCCGCGGGTGGTGAGTCTTCGTGGGTCGCCAGTGCGCATCACCCAATCGGCGGGATTTCCCACCAGCACCCTTTCGGCCCCT
>DASXTY010000018.1:0-1738 GCA_036505155.1 Polyangiaceae bacterium
ATACGGGTGAACCCTGTGGCGGGTTGAGTGAAAGTAACGGTTGCACCCGGAACTACAGTACCCTGCTCGTCCGTCACGGTGCCCAGTATTCCGGTGTCGAGCGTCTGGGCAAGGATGGCCGGCGCGACAATCGTCAAAAGCACGGAAACAAAAACGGCGCGGACCAGCGCCGGATACCTGAGAGTGAAGGGTTTCGTAACCATGGGGGCACCTCTCGACTGAGAGTAATAGGGGTTGTTTGAGCGAAAGTTAACCTCAGAAGGACCGTGGCAGTCAACCACAAAGAACGATGGTTGACGCTGCGGGCACGGACCCTTTTGTTTTTGAAATTGCTTAACGCGAATTTTATTGTATACCTGATTAGTCCAGCTAGGTTTTCCGGGAATCGGTATCAGGAGTTTCATCAGCCTCGAAACCGTTGCCGGCGGCGTGGAGGAAATCAACCAGGCTGTAGAATGCCGGAACCACTTCCGACCATGACTAATGCGATGCGCCGGGTGCTGCTCGGCGTGGCGTCTGTGGGGCTGCTGGCGCAACTCCCGCCGGCCCTGCGATCCCGCAACGGCGCAGCGCCCTTGATTCTGATCACGGTCGATACGCTCCGGGCGGATCGCCTCGAGTGCTACGGTTACACGCAAATTAAGACGCCGCACATCAACCGCCTCGCCACCGACGGCTCCTTGTTCTCGAATGCTTTCGCGCATGTCCCGCTGACGCTCCCTTCGCACTGGTCGATCCTAACCGGGACCTACCCGACGTTCCATGGCGTGCGCCACAATGCATACGCCGAGCCGAGGCGGGACACACCGAGTCTCGCAGAAGCTTTGAAATCCGGCGGGTATGCCAGCGCGGCTTTTGTCGGCTCGTTCGTCCTCGACCGGCGCTTCGGCCTGGCGCGCGGCTTCGACTACTATTTCGACAACTTCAGCGCCTCCCGCCACGAGGGGGTGAGCCCTGCCGACGTGGAGCGCCGCGGGGACGAGGTGGTGAAAGCCTTTGCCGGCTGGCTGGCTCACCAAACACACAGCAGGTTCTTCGCTTGGATTCACCTGTTCGACCCGCACGCCCCCTACGACCCGCCGGAGCCTTTCCGGTCTCTCTACTCCGGCCCCCCCTATGACGGCGAGGTCGCGTTCATCGACCGTCTTGTCGGTGAAATCGTCTCGCTGCTCCAGTCAAAGTACCCGAACGCCACGATCATCTTTACGGCAGATCACGGCGAGGCGCTGGGGGAGCACGGCGAAGAGACCCATGGGCTTTTTCTCTACGATGCCTCCCTTCACGTGCCGTTAATCGTAAAAACCGGCGGGACACGAAAGGGATCCGTCATTGACTCGCAGGTGAGGAGCATCGATATCGCTCCGACGCTCCTGGCACTCGCCGGTCTGCAGCGTCCCGGCTCGATGCAGGGGACCAATCTTGTCCCCCTGCTCCGCGGGGGTCGCTCGAAGGCGCCGTCGAGCTCCTATAGCGAGACCTACTATCCAACATATGGCTTTGGTTGGAGCGAGTTGCGGAGCGTGCGCACCGAACAGTTCAAATACATCGATGCTCCGAGACCGGAGCTGTACGATCTGGCGAGCGATCCGAAAGAATCCCGCAACTTGGTAGCGAGCAACGGCGCTGCGGCTGCGCGCATGAAAGATCTCCTCTTCGAGACGGTGCGGCTCTCTTCGGGGGGAGTGCCGCGGGAAGCGCCGCTCGAGCGCAAGGTAGATCCGGCTACACTGGAGCGCTT
>DASXTY010000019.1:0-3742 GCA_036505155.1 Polyangiaceae bacterium
CATCGGCGCGTGCGCAAGCGCCCGCGTTCGAGCTCAGCCAGGCGTGCGATCACTCCGCGGGCCACGATCTCGAGCACGCGCTTGACCATCAATTCGCGCTGCTTGGGATCGCCGCCATAACTGAGGCGGCTGCGGGCGGACCGCCCCCCCGGGAGCTCCCCGACTGCTTCGCAGTGCACTTGTAATACATCTCCCTGAACCGTCTCCCTGAGCTCTTTGACGGAGAAACGGTATTCGATACGGCGGTTGTGCCCAATGCCCCAGTCCGCCCGGCGCGCTGCGCGGGAGAGCACGAAGCGAAGGTGTCGAGCAAGGCTTCTGGCACCTTCAATGTCATCCGGAAACGTCAGTCTATCGAGCCGGACTCTGGGGCGCCCCTTGTGCTCGACGGGGGCTGGCTTCGCAGCGGGCTGGCCTTCTGTTGCAGCAGCAAAAGCCGCCCCGTGCCCGACCAGCTGTGCGCCGACCGCCAGCGCTAGCAGCATCAACGACCGCCGTAACATTCGAAAAAGTTAGTCGACGGCGCGCCGAACGGCCAAAATCCGCGCAATCGCGGGCTGCCAGTGTGCCGGTGGTTCGCCGGCCGTGGTAGAGCACTTTCGATGCGGAGCACGACGACGGCTGAGAAAACGTCGACCGAACCCGTCTTCGCGGATCGGGGCGCGGAGGTCCACGTCATCGTTATCGGCGGGGGGGTAAACGGCACCGGTGTGGCGCGCGACTGCGCCTTACGCGGACTCCGGGTCGCGCTTTTCGAGCGGAACGATATCGCGTTTGGCGCGAGCGGCAATTCGAGCGGGATGATCCATGGCGGCCCTCGTTACTTGAGCTCCGATCCCGACGTCACCTATTCGTCGTGCCTGGACTCCGGCCACATTCAAACCATCGCCCCGCACCTATTATTTCGAATTCCGTTTTTGGTACCCGTCTTCGAGCGCTCGTGGCTGGTCGCAAAGTCCACTCTGGCCGCTTATGATGCTTTTTTCGAAGCGTACGATCGGTACCAGCCCCTCAAACGGGGTAAGCCGCACGTGCTGCTCGGCGCCGATGAGCTCCGTGAGCTCGAGCCGGGCTTGGTGGAGACATCCGGCGGAGTATCTTTTGATGAATGGGGAATCGACGGGGTACGGCTGTGTATCGCAAATCTGGTGGACGCACTCGAGCACGGCGCCGAAGCGCACGTGCACACCACGGTCACCCAAATACTGCGTCACGATGATGGACGGGTGGCTGGCGTGCGCTACCGGAATCTGCTGACTGGAGAAACCGGGATCAAAACCAGTCGCATGGTGGTCAACGCCTCCGGCGCCTGGGCTCCCATCACGGCTTCTCTCGGCGGCATCGAACCGGCTTCAGTCCGCATCCGTCCGGGCAAAGGCATTCACGTAGTATTGGATCGGCGGCTCACCAACTACGCCATCATTGCCAAAGCCATCGACGGACGGCAGGTTTTCTTGTTGCCCTGGCAGAACGTGAGCGTGCTCGGGACTACCGACGACGATTACTACGGTGATCTGGATGATGTGGTCGCGACCAAAGACGAGGTTCGGTACCTGTTTCAGGCTATCGCCCGGGTTTTTCCGTCGGTCCGTGACGCGCGCGCCATTGGAACCTGGGGCGGAGTTCGCCCCACGCTGTACACCTGGGGGCTAACCGAAGACGAGCTGTCCCGGGAGCACGAAATCGTTGATCACGAGGCCCACGGCGCTCTGGGAGCTTATTCGATGATCGGTGGAAAGCTCGCCAGCTACCGAATGTTCGCGGCAGAAATGACGGACATCATCGGGCGCCGGCTGGGATGCGTCGAGCGGTCGCGCACTCATGTTTGTGCGCTCCCCGGCGGCGAGGAGCAGGTCGACCCCATGGCGTTGGTGGAGCGAGGCGGTATGGAGGCCGTGACCGCGACTCGACTTGAATACCGGCACGGTGGTCGGAGCCTGCGCATCTTGGATCGAATGCTGAAGGACCCCCGCCAATCCAGCGTGGTGTGTGACTGCGAACCGGTCACCGATGCGGAAATCCGCTATGTCTTGGATTGCGAGCTAGCTCGGACGGTGGAGGATGTTTCACGCCGTACTCGACTTGGCCTCGGAGCCTGTGGTGGCATGCGCTGTGCCGCGCGCTGCGGTCGCATCGTGGCGGAGCAAACGGGGTTACCGCCGGAACAGGGCATCTTGCAAGCGCTCGAGTTCCTTTCTAACGCCAGGCGCAGGCGCTTTTCGGCGATGGGACCGGTGCAGGCTCGTCAGGAGGCGCTGGCCCTGGCTGCGCTTCGAGCGGAGCTCGGCAGCGGGCTCACGGAAGCCGCTCGCGGTTTGAGTTGAGAGCGAGCAGCGTGCCGGGCGAATTTTTGGTGATCGGCGGGGGAGCCGCAGGTGCAGCAGCGGCGTGGCGTTTTGCCGTGCGCGGCGCCAAGGTGGTTTTGGTAGCAGAAGGCGTCGGATGCAGCGGTTTGTACAGCGGAGCGCTGGACTACGCTCCGTGGGAGCTCGCTCCCGTGCTGGAGCAGCTCGATCGGGAGACCATTGCCTTTGCGAACGCGCTCGGATGCTGGGTGGTCTCGAATCGACGCGCGCGAATTGCGACCAGCGCCGGATTGGTTCGACCGGCTCGGGGAATCGATAACGGCCTTCTGGACTTGGAGCCCTTGGCCGGGAAGTGCATTGCGGTGGCGGACGTGGATCGCAACGACTGGGATGCCGCGCCCCTGGCCCGCACGCTGTCCGCTTCGAGCTGGTCCCGGAGCACCAAGACGGAATTTTACCCGGTGCGCGCGAACGCGGTGCGAGAGAGCCACGAAAGCCGTATCCCGGCCTACGATTTCGCTCGGTTACACGACGCGCCGGAGCGAAGTGACTGGCTGGCGAGGCAGCTCAGCACGGTTTCCCTGGGGGCCGATGCTTGGCTCTTGGGCCCATGGCTCGGTGTGGAGGAGAACGCCGCGGCTCGCTTGCGATCGTCGCTGAAGATGGCGATCGGTGAAACCACATCGCCGCCCGGAGCTTCCGCCGGTGCGCGCTTCGAGCTCGCCCGAGATGGTCTGCTCGCGAAAGTCGGAGTTTCATTCATCCGCGCACGGGTCGAGTCGTTGGAAGTGGTCGGAAGCGGCGTCCGGACGCGCATCACGGAACCTGAGGGAGGCACGTCACACCGCGCGTCCGACGCAGTGGTCCTCGCCATCGGCGGTGTCGCTGCGGGCGGTATCACGCTCGATTCACCAGAGCATCTGCCCGATGCCGACGAGTTTCGGCTCTCGGTGGCGGCTCCCATTGAGCTCGAGCTCGACGGAAAACCATTGGGCGCACCGTCTTCGCTGTTCGGCCCTGAATTTCGCGATGGCGTCGCTCTGCTCGAACGCGTGGGCATCGCATGCCAGGGGGCGGAAGCGCGTGGACACACACGCCTGTTTGTCGCCGGTGATGCCCGAGCAGAACGGCCGCGCACCATGCTGGAAGCGGTGGCTTCCGGGATCGCAGCGGCGGATGCGGCGCTACGGCTCAGGGGCGGAGGCTGAGCGCGCCTTGCTTGCGGCAGCGGCAGCGGCAGGGGCAGCGGCAGCGGCGGGAGCAGAAGCAGCGGCGGCAGTAGCAGCAGCAGGAGGGCAGGCACAGATCAAGACATCGCTGACACTTTGGTGTACCGGCCAGGCTGCACCGCCGGCTGGTCAGTTCGTGCAGGTAGCCGATGCAACCTCGTTATCACGTGATTCTCGAACCCGACCCCGATGGCGGATATGTGGCCG
>DASXTY010000020.1:0-4404 GCA_036505155.1 Polyangiaceae bacterium
GCTCTCGCGGCCCTGGGTGGGAGCGAGCTGGGAAGGGTTCGTCCTGGAGCAGGCGCTCAACACACTCAACGCGGCGGGCCAGCGTTTTGAGGCGTTCTACCTGCGAACCAGCGATCGGTATGAGATCGATCTCGTGATCGAACGTCCCGCGGAGCGCTGGGCCATCGAAGTCAAGCTCACCACGAGTCCAGGCCTCGGCGACCTGGCTCGACTGGCCCAATCAGCGGACCTGATCCACGCTCATCGGCGGTTTCTCATTTCGCAGACGCCGAAGATCGTCGAGGGTAAACACGCCGTTTCCTGTAACCTACCATGGTTTCTCGAACAATTATCATAGGGCGTTCGCACCAAGAGGCGGCTTTCAGGTCAGCGCACTTTACAAAGCTGGAAACAAAGCTGGAATTTCCGCCGGATCCGGGAAACGCCAAGGCGTCGCGATACTCACCATGACGCTCAAACTGACTCGGCCCCGCTACCAGCTCTCCCCGAACGGCCGTAGATCGACCTCGAATGTCCACGCGGACTTTGGCTGCTGAGCAATGTTCCAAACCGAGAGTGCGATGTCGTCCGGCTTGAGGAAAAAATCGTCGGGCTTTGCCTTCATCATCTCGCGGGTTCGAGGCAAATCGATGGCGCCGTCGATGACCACGTAAAAAACGTGGATGCCTCTGGGCCCAAGGTCGCGCGCCAGCGACTGCGCAATCGAGCGCTGGGCAGCCTTGGCCGCGGCAAAAGCGAGGCTCTTGGGGCGACCTCGCCAGGCGGCGCTGGCTCCGATCACGGCGATGGTACCCTTGCCGGCATCCAGCATCCCCGGCAGGACTTGTTTGGCTGCCAGGAAGAGGCCTACGGCGTTTACCTGAAATGAATCGGTCAGCGCGTTTTCGCCGAGCTCTTCGAGGGAACCCCAGACTCCCGATCCCGCATTGTAAATGAGGGTATCGACCGACCCCATTTCAGCGCGGACACGCGCGTACGCGGCGCGCACCGATTCCGGATCCGTGGCGTCGCACACGAAGCCCTTGGAGCCCGAAATTTTCTGCTCTGCTTCTGTCAACTGCGCCTGGTTTCGAGATAAGAGGGCGACCTGATAGCCCTCTCGGGCCCATCGGCTTGAGAGCGACGAACCGTTGCCCGGTCCGATTCCCACCACGACCGAGACTGGCTTTTGCATTGAGTGCTCCTTCGAGGCGCCGGGCTCGCTGGCCCGGGTCTGTGCTCCGATCTATAGATCCGCGGCGGCTTGATGTGGGAAGATCCGTGACATGCCGGCGTCGCAAGGCGAAGAGCAGCGCTTTTTGGCCAGAGTGGAGCGCGACGAACGGGGCGGGTGCTATATCCCGCTTCCGTTCGACCCGAACGCAGCTTGGGGTGAGAAAAACCGGCACCACGTGAGTGGCACCATCGATGGCCGTTCATGGCGCGGACCGGTGGAACGGATGGGCGAGGCTTTCGTGATTTCTTTGGGCCCAGCGTGGGTCCGAGATTGTGGCCTGGATCAAAAGACCGGTGTCACCATTGCGCTTTCGCCCGAGGGTCCGCAGCGCCGCGACCTGGCGCCGGATATCGTTCTTGCACTGGACGCGGAACCGGAGGCCGGAAACTTTTTTTTCTCGTTAGCTACCTTTTACCGAAAAGGGTACCTGCGTTGGATCGACGCAACCAAGAGAAGTCCCGAGGTGCGCGCGCAGCGGATTCGGGAGCTGGTTGAGTTGCTCAAGGCAGGTCACAAGCAGCGTCCGGAGCCGCGCCGGAAGCGCCGTCGCCCGCTCGAAGAGTAACTCCGCGAGCCTAAACGAAAGCTAAGATACCGAGTCGGTGGTAGATTCGAACGCTTGCGCGCGATTCCACGCCAGCTCGACGAGTGACGCTTCGAATCTACGCCAGAGTCAGACACTGAATCGAAGGGAGATCTGACGCCAGCTCGCGCCATGTAGTGCCGGCGTTTTCGGACCAGAATACGGTGCCGTTGTGACCCAACGCGACGAGCTGCCCGGATGCAGCAAGGCAGTGGGTGTCGATGTTGCCGTCGAACCAGTCTGGGAGTCCGACGTGACACTTTTCGAAGCTCGACCCCTGCGCGGGGCGTCGATAGACCGCGGCTTGACTGCCGCGCGGTCCTTGAGATGCGGTGACCAGGATGGCGTCTCGTGTCAGGGCAACCGCCCGGAGGTAGGAAGCGTGAAGCCCGGCGTTTTCGAAGCGCCAGGAGTCGGCGCCGTCGTCGCTCACGGCAAAACCGCGCGCGGTTGCGGCGTAAATCCGCTCAGCGCGGGTCGGATCGGCGGAGACCTGGTGCGTATCGGCATCGACATCGAGCGTCGGCGCCCAGCTCGCGGCGACATCACGTGACCGGAGAATTCCCCCGACGTGGACGTTTGCGTAGAGGGCTCCATCCGCGCCTCGTGAGAGTGAACGAGTGTCCGGCGGCGCGCCCCATGGAGTGTACCAGTCGGCGCGACCGGGAGCCGAGTCGAACGACTCGAGCCTTTCGCTTTGCCCGTCGCGGACTCGGTAAAGATGGGCTTCCGAGGTGCCAAGCCACGCGGTGCGTCCATCCCAAAGTACGCACTCGATGCTGACGCTATCGAGGATCGCAATGGATTGCCACCTCTTCCCTGAGTCAGAGCAGAAAAGCTCGCGGCCATCGAGCACCATGGCGAGAGCGCCGTCAGCCTGCGCAAGTGCGCTCACGGAGCGACCGGCAAACTCACGACCAGAGCGATTGCCGAAGAGGTGCAAGGCGTCTTGAGTCCCGACGTATAGCGTGGCGCGTTCCTTCTGTTGCAAGGTTTGCGATGATGCAAGCTTCAAACGTGAGGACGAGATTCTAACATTGGGAGGTAAAACGTGCTAGCTTGGACAAAAGATGTCCAGTCTGGCTGAGCATGCGCGGTATCTTGAAAGTTGGCGCGATCGCTGGGCGCGGCAAGCTGAAGCTGACGCACGGGCAAGAGAGCACGCGTTCGGCGTTGCTGAGCGGTTGGCGCGGCTTTTAGTGGATGGATACGGAGTGCGTCGCGTTGTACTGACAGGGTCGCTAGCGCGGGGTGACTTTGCTGCCGGGTCTGACATCGACTTGGCAGTTCTCGGGCTCAATGACGCGGACTTTTTTCGCGCCGGCGCCGAGCTCGAGCGCGAGGCGGAGGGTTTGCAGGTAGACCTCGTCCCCATCGAGTCTGCGACAGGCGTGTACCACGAAGCGCTACGAAAAGAGGGGATTCTCTTGTATGGCTCGAACGACTGATCCGATGCAGCGCTTCGTGCGGCTGGGCGCTGCGATCCAATATGAGCTGACGCGCCTTGCCGGAATTCAGAGCGAAGCTGAGCAAGCGCTTGGGGACTTTGCCGAGCGGGTTCCGCCGCTGCGCGAGCTCCGTGGGATTGGCGACATCCTGCACGACTTTTACACGGGCGCCGAACGTATCTTCGAAAAGATCGCCCCCGAGCTGAACGGCGGCCTACCTGCAGGACCCATGTGGCATCGGGAGCTCTTGAACAACATGGCCCTCGAGCTCCCCGGGATAAGGCCCGCAGTCATTCAGCAGACAACTGCGCGAAAATTGGAAGAATTTCTAAGATTTCGACACTTGTTCCGAAATCTGTACGGTTTCGAGCTCGAGTGGAGCAAGCTCAAGCTGCTGCTCCAGCAATTGCCTACAACCATGGCGGCACTGCGCGGAGATTTGGAGCGCTTCACCGATTTTCTGATGAGAGCCGGACAGGATCAGACGACGCCCGTGTAGAATCGCAACTGAGTAATGTGTCGCCGCTAACAGTGCTCAATAACCTTTCAGCGGCATTCCAAATTGCTCTCGCAGCCACTCGTACTTGCCGAACCACTGGTCTGCTCCGCCGGCGTCGTGATCGCCGTACGGGTAGATGAAGTATTCCTTGGGAGCGCGAATTCGGTTGAATGCGGCAAATTGGCCCCGTTGCGGAACCATCGGATCTTGGAGGCCGATCACCAATTTGACCCGCGCGCGGGTCCATTCCGCGAGGTTTACTAAATCGAAGTAGCTCAAAACCCGGCGAACGTCCTCGATTTTCTTACCGGGGTGTTGAGCCAACCACGCATCGAAGCCGCTGCCGGTGCCGCCGCCTCGGGCGACGCCGATTTCCCAGAGCGCGATCATATTCGCGAAAGGACCCGGTACGTCCGCGTGAGCAATCGCGACCCGTGAGTCGAGCGCGGCGCCGACCAAGGCGAGGCCGCCACCTTGACTGATGCCTTCGAGGACGATCCGCTTTTGGTCGACTTCTGGGCGTGTCATCAGAAAATCGATTCCCCGGACTACGTCCATGAAAGCCCCTCGATAAAAGTAGCGATCGGGGTCTTCCAGGCCACGGTAGAGGTAATGCCCGGTGCTGCTCACGTTGAAAAAGTCGGCGGGGTTTGCCGCG
>DASXTY010000021.1:0-13544 GCA_036505155.1 Polyangiaceae bacterium
AATCGGAGACGCAAGTGGTTGCCAATGGCTTGCCACCGGTAGCCATGCCGAGGTCCGACAAGGCGAGTGAGCTTCCGACCGAAGCCGCTTGGGTAAAGAGCCTCGCCATGCCGAACCTTCCCCTGCGCCTTGACGGTCGCGTCATCAAATACCTGCAGTTTTATCGAGACAGCGCTCAGGGAAAGGCCATCGCCAGCGTCTGGGCAAAAAAGAGCGGGCGTTATATTCCGGCTTTGAAGGCGGAGTTCGCCAAAGCGGGTTTGCCCACCGATCTGGTGTGGCTGAGCGTCATCGAAAGCGGCCACAATCCGACCATCATTTCCCCGGCCGGCGCCGCCGGCCTGTGGCAGTTTGGCGCCCAGACGGCACGGACTTACGGACTGGTTGTCGATCGCTGGGTGGACGAGCGTTTCGAGCCTTTTCGAGCCACCCAGGCCGCAAGCCGATACCTGTACGACTTGCATCAGCGATTCGGAAGCTGGGAGCTCGCGATGGCGGCGTACAACATGGGCCATGGCGGGATTCAGCATGCGATCGAGAAGTTCAACACCAACGATTTTTGGGAGCTCAGCCGTTACGAGGCGGCATTGCCCTGGGAAACCGCCCTATATGTGCCAAAAATTCTGGCGGTCGCGATCGTGATGAATAACCGTGCCGCCTTCGGTATCGACGGCGTCACGCCCGACCCACCCACGAGTTTCGACACGGTTCTGGTGGAACCGGCGGTTTCGCTGGAGAAAGTCGCGCAGGCCGCGGGGCTGTCGACGACTGAGGTGCAAGCCCTCAATCCTCAGTATGTTTCGGGACGAACGCCACCAATGGCACCTGGCACGGCAAAACGCACCTGGCCCATTCAGCTGCCGCTCAATACCGGCGCCACCGTAAGCACCTGGTTGGCCAAACACGCCGAATCCAAAGATTCCGCTATGCCTTACGTGGTCCGCTTCGGAGACACGGTGGAGAGCATCGCCCTTAGCCTCGACTCGACCGAAGAGCGGCTCCGCAGTCTGAATCGCATCGCACCCGAAGAAGCCCTGCAACCGGGAACAGTTCTTTTGGTACCGAAAAACCAGGGATCGCTACCTCTAGCAGCTCCCAGCGACAACGTGGTGGTGGTCGCCGCCCATAGTTATGAGTATCCGGATCGGAAGCGGGTCTTTTACCGAGTGCTTGTCGGGGACACTCTGAATCGCATTGCGGAAGCTTTTTCCGTTTCGCGGGGCGAGCTGATCACCTGGAACAGTCTGGACGAATCCGCTCGACTTCAATCGGGCATGACCCTGCAAATATTCGTCAAGCAGAGCACCAACCTAGATCGCGTTGCCCATATCGAAGAAGCGTCGGTGCGAATTCTCACCGCGGGCTCCCCCGAGTTTTGTGACTACTTTGAAGGCCTCAAGGGCAGAAAACGCATGGTGGTCAAGGCGCTCACCGGAGAAACGCTGAACGGTGTGGCCAGACGTTACGGAATGACTGGGGGTTGGATCGAACGCGTCAATCATCGCTCACGTCGTGAAAAGTTGAACGCGGGCGAAACCGTGATCGTGTACGTGGACCGTCACGTACCGGCCCCCGGGGGCCGACCCACCGAAACCGCGCGCCAAGAGCTCAGGCCCGCGCGTCCGCCGCGGCCCGACGCGTTGCCCGCAGCGTCCAGCAGTAGTCTGACCGAAGCGCCCGCACCCAAAGCGAGCGAAAAAAAGGACTAAATGTCCGAGTTCGATTGCGTGGTGCTGGCAGCGGGAGACAGCAAGCGCATGAAAAGCCGAGTGCCGAAGGTGTTGCACCGAGTCGCCGGCAGGCCCCTCATGTATTACCCCGTGCGCGCCGCGCTGGAGCTCGGCGCGAAAACCGTGGTGGTGGTAAATAACCCGCAAAGCCGCGACGCAGTACAGAGGGAGCTCGGCGTTTGCTTCGTCGAGTCAGTGCTCACTGCCGTCCAGCAGAGCCCGCTTGGAACCGGCGATGCAACCCGCGTGGGGCTGGAAGCCGTGAACGCATCGCGCGTGCTCGTCTTGTACGCGGACACGCCGCTCCTGAAAGTCGAGGACCTGGCGCGCCTGACCAGCGAGCTCGACCGAGGCGCAAAGCTCGCGTTCATGAGCTGCATACTGGGTGACCCTTCCGGGTACGGACGAGTGCTGCGCGATGAGCGCGGTTGGGTGCGAGCGGTTCGCGAAGACCGGGACCTCGAAAATGGTGCCGAGCGCGCAGTGTCCGAGGTGAACGCGGGATGCTACGCGGTGGACACGCAGGCCCTGCGCGGCGCGCTTTCCGAAATCAAGCCCCACAACGCGCAGGGGGAGTATTACCTCACCGATGGGGTGGAGCTCATCGCGGCGCAGCACCCGGACGGCGCGCGTGCCCTTCTGGGCGACCCCGCCGGCTTATTCGGAGTCAATGATCGCGCGGAGCTACGTCAAGCAGAGCGCCTTTTATTCGAACGCATCGCCCTGCGTCATGCTCGGAGAGGCGTGACCGTGCATATCGGGGCGCGCATCGACGATACCGTTCAGATCGATCCGGACGCAGAGATCGAAAGCGGCGTTTGCTTACGAGGGCATACCCAAGTGGCGAGCTCGGCTTGGATCGATGTCGGCTGCGTTGTCACCGATTCGCGAATTGCAGAAGGAGCGATTCTCCTTCCCTACTGCGTCGTGAGCGGCAGCTCTATCGGCCCGGAGGCGCGCGTGGGCCCCTTCGCTCACATCCGGCCGGAAAGCGAAATCGACAGGGAGGCGCACGTGGGCAACTTCGTCGAGACCAAAAAAACGCGGCTCCGTCGGGGCGCCAAGGCCAATCATCTCGCATACCTCGGCGACGGCGACGTCGGCGAAGGAGCGAACATCGGAGCCGGTACCATCTTTTGCAACTACGACGGCTTCCAAAAGCACTCCACCGTCATCGGCAAAGGCGCGTTCATCGGCAGCGACACCCAGCTGGTAGCTCCGGTTGCGGTGGGCGACGGCGCGTACGTCGCCACCGGCACCACCGTCACCCACGATGTCCCCAAAGACGCGCTCGCCATCGGCCGAGCGCGGCAGCAAAACAAAGCAGGCTACGCAACCAAGCTCCGGGCGAAGCTGGAGGCGGGCAGCAAGAAGTAAGCAACCGGCAGCGCGGGGGCGGGAGCGGGGGCAGCGGCGGAGGCGTAGTCAGCGACGGAAAGTGTCAACTATGCCCTGAGACCGCACCAGCGTCACGTCTGCGGCGCTAGTGGACAGGACCAACGAGAAACTGCTGGGCGATCCCTTGGCCCTGTGTCTACGAGTTCTTCAGCATCTCCACGCATCGCCGTATCTGGAAGGATGCGGCCAGCACGCCCGAGCAGGCGTGGAGCCAGCTCGACGCCTGGTGCAATTCGCCGTCGCTCTCGCTGCTCAACGAAACCGACGATTTTTTCGAAGTGCTTGCCGGGTTTGCGCGGCGCCCACGTGTGCGCGGCCCGGTTATTCACGACGCGCGCGTCGCCGCACTCTGCGTGGTGCACGGCGTCGAGGAACTGCTCAGCCTAGACCGAGATTTTTCCCTTTTTCCGGAGCTTCGGCTTCGAGATCCTTTCGCCAAAAGCTGAGTCCGTCAGTCGGAGCGGCAGCGTCGGCAGCGGGACGACTTTCACCCCTCCCTGAGGCCGCGCGCAATGCTCAGCCCGGCTACTTCATCAACAGCCGCGCGCCGGTTACCAATAACAGCAGGGCAAACCCGCGTCGGAGCCAGATGGCGCCGAGATATGGCGTCAGCGAGGCGCCCACCAGCGCGGCCACCACCGCACCGACGGCAACCAAGCCCGCGACTTTGAAGTCCACGTGTGAAAGCTGGGCGTGCCGCACCGAGCCCATGATGGCAGTGGGTATGATGACCATGAGCGAGGTTCCGATGGCTACCTCCACCGGGAGCTTGAACACGAAAATCAAGAGCGGAACCATCACGATTCCGCCGCCCACGCCGAAAATGCCGCTCAATAATCCGGCGACTAACCCAACCACAATCAGCTCGAGAGCTTTCATCCGAGTGACCCAACTTTCATCGGGTGACCCAACAACATTTGAGCCGGTCGCGCAAGCGCGGGCAGCGCTTACGCCGCCTTTCCGAGCTCGATGCGGGAGGCGACGCGGGTTGCCAACGCCATGATGGTAAGCTGGGGATTGACGCCGACCGCGGTGGGAAAAACGCTGGCGTCGGCCACGTAGCAGCCGGGCAGGTCCCAAAGCTCGCCGTCCAAGCCAACCACGGACTGCTCTGGGCGCGAGCCCATGCGCGCAGTACCCATGATGTGGACTGTGAAAAGCTCGAGCTGGTTGGGATCGAGCTGCCGCTTTACGATCCTTTGAAGCTCGTCGACCGAGCGGGCAATCGAGTCATTTGCGAACGGCAACACCACAAACTCGGCGCCCATTTCGAAATGCATTTGGGCCAAAAGCCGAATGCCTTCCAAAAAACGCACTTGGTCGAAAGGCGTGATGTCATAGTGCGCGTGCGGCATGCCGAATCGGCGGCTGACCCGTCCGGAGCTCGAATCTTCGACCAGTACTCCGCACACCACCATTTGATTGAAGCGCCGCATCAAGCGCCAGACCGGGGCTCCGTGCGCGCACAGGAACGCGGCCAACACCGCCGGTGGCACGAAGTTCTCCGCGAAAATGAGTCCCTGTTCATGAAATTCCCGGATTTGCGCCTCTTGGCTTACGCCTTTCCAGCCCTCTACCCGGTGGGGATACACGGCGAGCAGCTTGGCGTTGGGATGGCACAATAAATTCCTCCCGAGTTGGCCGCTGGGAGCGCCCAGTCGATGCCGGAGCAGGAGCAGCGGCGTTTGCACGGCGCCAGCGGCGACCACCACGGCGCGCGCGCGCACCTGCACCGGACGATCGGGCTGCTGCGTGCGCGGATTGATGGCGCGACCTCGGACACCGACACAGCGCCCGCGCTCGATGAGGAGACGTTCGACGCGCACCTCGGTGAGGCAGTGGGCACCCCGCTCTAGCGCGCGCGGGAGGTAGCTCACCAGGGTGGATTGTTTGGCACCCGTGGGGCAGCCCAAGATGCAGTTGTTTGAGCCCACGCAGCTCTCTTGCGCCCGGCGATTGAGGCTATACCGCCAGCCCATCCTTTCCGCTCCGCGAATCATGATGCGGCTGTCTTCGCCCACGCTGAGCTCGAGCTGCGGGCTTGCGTGCACCCGCGCCTCGACGTGCTCGAAAAGCGGTTCCAGTGATTTCGGGCCGAGGTCAGGCGTACCCGCGAGCTCTTGCCAGTGCGATAACACGCGTTCAGGAGCTCGATACACCATGCCTCCGTTGATGACAGTGCTGCCGCCCAGGCAACGGCCCTCCACATAGGGAATAGCCGGATGGCCGAACATCAACGTCGCGCTCGCATCCCGATAAAGCCTGGGAACGCTCTCGGTCACGTAGGGGTTGAAGCTAGTGGTTGGATGGTGCCCGCCCTCTTCGACCAACAGCACCTGATATCCCGCTTCTGCGAGCTCGGTTCCTACGACCGCGCCTCCTGCGCCGGTGCCGACCACCACCACATCACAAGAGAAGGCCGTGAGTTTTTCGTAATCTGAATACGACAGAATCAAAGCGGCCTCCGTCCTCCGTCAGGCGCTCTCGGCATGCTTCTCCTTGAGCAGTCGCTGTCGTAGCGTAACCCGTTCGGACAGGAACGGGATGGGGGCGTAATTCAGGGCGCGGTGCACCTCTTCTTGGTCGAAGTAATGGGCCAGGATTGCGCCCCGCACGCTGGACATCAAAAGCCGGACCCAGGCCCATTTGCTGTGAGTCAGGCGGCCGAAAATGCGCGCGGTATCCCGGCGACGAAGTTGATGCAAACGCTTCCAGCCTACGAGCAAAAGCCTAGGAGCCCAGTCCAAGACCAGGATGGTGAGCCAAAGCAGCCTAGCTGCAAGCGGGCTCATGTACCGCATGAAGTGACGCACGCCGAGCTCCACACGTTGAAACAGCTCGGGCGAGCTCGGGGCTGGCGACGGCGGACAAATGGCGACAATCAGGGCTCTCAGGGAGCGCAGCGCGCGGGGGCCCATCGGATACGGGTCCGCGAGCTGCCAGCCGTCGTTCGGGTGTCGCGTGATACGCCGTCCATGGCCGAAAACCGGAAGCCTGCGCGTGGGCCGTATTTCACTCTGGGACGGACTCGGGTCACGCATTAGCTAGCTCCCTCGACTCGGCTCTTCCGGGGCGTTGTTCGTCTTGTGACTGGGACCGATGGCAGCGCCCGTTTTATCCCGCGTGCGGAGCACGCGATCTTCCGGTTCGGGCGTTCCCACAGCAACCTGCCTTCCGGTGGGACGCTGCGCCATGGCGTTTCCCAAAGCGGTCATGAAGGCGCCGTCGACTCGGTCGTAGTAATCGCGCGTGACTCGAATGATGCGCTCCTCATCGCCTTCCTGGAGAGCGGCGAGAAAACCTTTGAGGTGCACAGGGAAGCTCGGCTCCAAGATCCAGAGCAACGGAAACCGATCCACGATGTCGCGGTATGCTTCCAGAAATGGGTTGGCAATCCAGCGAATGGCAACTGAATGGCTGGCGTCGATCAGAGCATCCAGCCAGCGCTGAAATCCGTGCGCGATGACCACGGGGTCCCCGCGCTCGAAGGCAGCGATCAAAAGGTCGGTGATGTCCTGAAGACGCTGGATGTCGTTATTGTCGGCCCGCCGGGTTGCTAGCCGAGCAGCAAACTCTATGACCAAAAGCCGCGCGGGCAGGATGTCTTCGAGGATGTGCGCAACTTCTGTGAGATCCGGAGCGGTCTCCAAAAGGGGGGGCAGGAGCTCCAGCGTCCCGCTTTTGCGGAAATCTGCGACGGTAACCCCTTGGCCATGTCGAACGGTGACCAGCCGCGATTGTTCGAGCCTGCGCACCGCCTCGCGCAGTGTGTTTCGGTTGGTCCGGTATTTGCTTGCAAGCTCGCGTTCACCCGGCAGACGTTCTCCGGGTGACAGAGCGCCCAGCAGAATTTGACGCCGCAGATCCTTAAATATGGTGGCCGCTATGTTGCTCGAGACCGGGGTGCCTTCTGACATGGGGCCATGGTGGCCCAAATTTCCAACGGGCCAACCCCAAATTATGCGCTGGTTCAACCAGCCGGGCAAACCCGGCAGGGACTTCGGCCGAAATGGCTCGGCGAACGCTCGCCGTTCACGGGTGTGCGACGCTATCCGTATTCGAGAGTCCTTGCTCCAGCTCGCGGAGCATACCCTGAGCGCCATTGGCAAAGCGTGGCGCCGCATGCTCGACCCAGGCGACCACCACCGCGCGTTCGGACTCCAGCAAGGCGAGTCGGGGACGGCGCGAGAGCGCGCGCCCGATACGAGCCGCTACTCTTAATGGAGTGGGGACGATATCGGTGCCGTGCCGAGACAACGCGAGACGAAGCTCTTCGAAGCGTGCGCCATCCGACTCGGCATGCCAGCGGATATGGCAGCCGAGCTTCGGCCCGCTGCCTGCGGCCAGTGCATTCAGGTAGCTCCGGTGCGCGGAGGGACGCCGGGAAATCTCCGAGTCGAGCAACAGCTCGACGCCGACGTGCGCAACTCCACGCGCCGAGCCACGTCGCATTCCGTTTTGGGTGAGCCATTCCACTGCGCTCCGGCATTCCTTCTGGAAACTGGAACTTCGGTGGAAGACCTGGTCCGTCTGCAGGTGAAACGCGATACCGCTGCTGATGCCGCGGTGCCTCGAGTCCAGCAAGCGCGCCCTCAACATCGCGGCAAAGTCCGGAAGCATTGCACCTAATACAAAACCATGATCCTCAGAGTACAGTGATGCGACGAAAGCGTGGCCGAAAAAGTTCATGGAATAGCTTAGCCTCTCGTATCATAATGACAGGCTCTGTCGCTGCAATATTCCCCATTGAATCATGCAAACCCACTCCCTTGAGCTCGAGCGAGCTACCCGCCTGTCGCCGAGCGTGCGACTCTTAGTGTTTCGCGCCTCGGGCACGCAGAAGCTCGAATGGATACCGGGACAATACCTGGAGCTCTACCAGCGCGAACGGCCGGAGCTCAAAGTCCCCTACTCCATCGCAAGTCCGATGGATGGGGAGCAACCGGGCCGGTTCGAGATCGCTTTAGCCGAAATATCCAGCGCCGATTTCGTCTTGAAGCTCCTCCCCGGCCAAGAACTCTGCGCCAACGGTCCGAGCGGCACATTTGTGCGGCGAGGGTCCGAGCACCAGTCCGCGCTATTCGTGGGTGCGGGCACCGGTGTCGCGCCGCTCAGGGCGATGATTGTGGAGGAGCTACGGCAGTTGAACGGGGCAGAGTTGGCGCTCCTCTTCGGAAGCCGGTCCGAGGCGGACATCCTGTGGGGAGCCGAGTTTTCCGCGCTAGCCCGAGCCCAGCGGAATTTCCTCTTCGAGCCCAGCTTGTCACAGCCCTCCGACGACTGGCGCGGCCGGCGTGGGTATGTCCAGCAGCATTTGCTGGAGTTGGTGACTTCCCTCCGCCCTTCCGAAATCTACATTTGCGGTCCCGCAGCCATGGTGACCGGCTGTCTGGCAGTCCTAGAAAGCGACGCGGTCGCAAGCTCGACCAGGATCTGCAGCGAAACTCAGTAACCTGAAGCCGTATCCCGACGCTTGCGAGCGGCTGCCGGCCATGTTTCAACTCGAGCAACCGCCTCCGAGGCGACACGGAACGAGGAACCATGGGCGATATGTTGGTAAGACTCTACGATCTTCCACCGCTAGCTCCGGTGCTGGAAGAGCTGCGACAGAAAGGCGTGGCGGTCCGCCGTCCCATCTCCCCCGAAAAGCGGGTGGTGGTCGACTGGGTGCAGGAGATTTTCGGCAACCGGTGGGCGGGAGAGACGGAAGTGTCGTTCGCGTATCATCCACCACACGCCTTCATCGCCACTCGAGAAGGAGCCATCATAGGATTTTCCTGCCACGATAGCTGCAAGAAGAACGTTTTCGGCCCCACCGGGGTAGGCCCGTCTGCGCGCGGCTTGGGAGTTGGAACTGCGCTCTTGCTCGCGAGCCTACACGACATGGAACGGGACGGATATTCGTACGCCGTCATCGGAAGCGCCGGCCCTACCGACTTTTACGCCAAGGTGGTGGGCGCGATTCCCATCCCCGATTCGAGCAACGGGATCTATCGCGGCATGATCGACGATCCCGACGATTGGCGCGCGCGGCCTGGGTTTCGCTGAGCCAGCGGGCTTTAGGCTTGAGTCAATCGTTCGCGATCAATGTGAATGGAAGCCCCAACGCGACTGCAAGCGCGCGGTCCACCTTCGCCAAATGTGAGCCGGGCAGCGCGCCGATACGCCCGGTGAGTTGATCCTTCAAAAGTGTGTAGATCTCACTGCATTTGACTACGCAAGAACGGCTGAGACCGGCGGCACCCCGCGGCAGCGTCACCTCCCAATCGTACGGCCCTTCCGGGCGCCGCTGACTCGTGAGATGCACCACCAGCACCTTTGGATAAGCTCCGCTTTCGTTGAAGACGTCGTCCGAGACCACCAGGAAGGGCCTGCGTTTGCGCCGAGGACCGGCCAGCGCGGGAGCGCCCCACCAAACCTCACCCCGGCGCACGACGCCGTTTCCCGCCGAGCGCCTGGGCCGATGGCAAGTCTTCGTCCTCTCGAGCGTGGCCGGACTCGATGTACCGCTCGAGCTGCCTCCTCAGGCGGCCGCGCCGAAGCCTCTCGAGCTTTTCGTCGATCGCCTCTCGCACGAACGCGGAGAGCGTGGCATAAGCGCCAGCTTTTACCAAGCCCTGGATCTGGACGAGCTGCCTAGCGTCAGCGCTCACCACCGCTTTTTGTTTGCTGCCCATTCAGGTATACTAAGGTAGTGTACCATGTTGGTCAACCGCGCTTGCCTATCACCGAAGCGCGAAATCTCGGGAGCGGCCCGCTCCAAGCGGGTAGACGGTACCGTCCAGTCCCCTCAAAGCTCCATCACGGCAATGCAGCCGCGTACACGGAACGCATCGGCGCAATCACTGGCAACCCCGCCTGTTCACAATCCAGAAACAAAAGGGATGGGAGAAAGGCCGGCACCCCGCCTACGTGCCGCGACAGCTGCCCGGCAGCGGCCACCAGCTCACGCAGAGTGGGGACGGCCGTGGAAACCGCTTGAACTCGACAGCGGGCTCTTGCAAGCCGATACGCCGCCTGTGCTAGTCCCGCATCACGAACCAGCTCGGAATAGCGAGCCGGGTCCTCTTGAAACCTCCGCAGCCACTCGGAGGGTCGATCCAATTCATAGCTGATTTTGCCCATTGCGGTCTGCCTTTCACCGCTGTTCGGCGACGCGCATATGGGAATTGCCGGCGCCGCACAAGCCGAAGCGCTTTTTTCGCACCGGACGAGTCCCCTGGCATACACGGCCAATAGTGGCCAAATTTTCTGAGCGCCGCCTGGGTTTTCAGGGCGCCCGGCCCGCGCTATCTTTCTGAAATGCGAGCGTTCCAAAAAGCCCTGGCGGGCAGCATAACGATTGGGGTTTTGGCGTTTGGCGGGTGCGGAGGACCGGGCGCGTACGGCCCGCTGGGCGCCACCTGTCCGTATTTGAGCGGGCAAGGGGACTTGGCTTCGGCTCAAATTTCGGCCAACGCTCGGGCGAACGCAAAAGTGCGCGCCTTTTTGATGGCTTCGCGGGACCTGATCGGGCTCTCGATGCAGATGGAGGCAGAAGCGGCCGACGCTTGCGCGCGGATGGCCCATGACATCGGCGCTTCCGATGCGGAGCTAACTCCGCACAATGACGAGCCCGGCGCCAGAGCGCAGGCGGCGTGCAATGCCCTCGGCATGCGCATCGACGGCATCTTGCGACAGGGAATCCAGGTGCGCGTCGCGGCGACGCCGCCGCAGTGTCAGGCGAATCTCGAAGCCAAAGCCCATTGCGAAGGCGCTTGCGATATAACCGTGGACCCCGGCCAGATCGTTGCGCAGTGCGAACCGGCAAGGCTCAGCGGATATTGCCAGGGCCGCTGCGTTGGTCAATGCAGCGGTTCGTGCCAGGGACAGTGTGACGGTCAGTGCGCTCAACGCGATGCGCAGGGCCAGTGCGCCGGGCAATGCTCCGGAACTTGCAATGGAGGTTGCAACGGCACCTGCCGCGCGCATTGCGAAGGGCAGTGGCAAGCGCCCCAGTGCGAGGGCGTGGTGCGACCGCCCAGCGCCGACGCCGAATGCAACGCGAGCTGCCAAGCCCACGCGAACTTCCAAGCGAGCTGCACTCCGGCTCAGGTGAATGTGCAGGTGAATCAAAACGCAGAAATGGCCGGTCGTCTGGCCGCCACCTTGCAAGCAAACCTTCCTTTATTGCTGCATGCCGAAATCGCGCTGGGCAGGCGGCTGGGTGGCGATATTCGTGCGGTGGTCGACGTCGGAGGTCAGCTTCCGCGCATCATCGGGCAGGCCGGGGCCCAAGCCCTGGCGTGCGTCGCAGCAGCGGGCAGCGCCAGCGTCACGGCGTCGGCGCGGATCAACGTGAGCGTTCAAGCCAGCGCCAGCGTTACCGGGCGAGTGGGCGCAGGCTCGAGCTGACGGTGACGGCACCACCGGAAGTACTGGCGGATGTTCCGCTTTTCGCGTTGCTCGACGACGACGAGCGGGCGCAGCTCGCCGCCCGGGTAGCCACGGTGAAACTCGCTGCGGGTGAGGCGATATTCAACTATGGGGACCCCGGAGAATCGCTCTACATCGTCTGCGGAGGGGAAGTCGAAATCTTCTTCAAGAACGACACCGGCGAACGCGTGGTCCTCGAAACCGCACGGCCGGGTCACTTCTTTGGGGAGATCTCGCTGCTCGACGGCGGCCCGCGCACCGCTTCCGCCGTGGTGACCAAGGACCTCGACGCGGTGGTCGTCAGTCGCGCGGACCTGGCCGATCTTCTGCGGGCGCATCCGGCAGCCGCAATGGATCTGTTGAGCGCAAGTGGACGGAGGCTCCGCGAAAGCACGAAGCTATTGCGCCGCAGTGTGTCGCGCAACATCAACGAAGAAACGGAGGACAGACGCACCGCCGTCGGAAAAGTTGCCGATTGGATCTCGTTATTCACTGGAAGTCTTCCGTTCTTGTTCATTCATTGCGGGATTTTTGCCGTATGGATCTTGCTCAATACCGGGCCCCTGAGCCACTCCGGAGTCGGAGACTGGGATCCATTCCCGTATGGCTTACTCACCATGTGCGTCTCGCTGGAAGCCATTATTCTGTCGGTGTTCGTGCTGCTGAGTCAGAACCGACAAGTCGCCCGGGAACGAGTCCGCAACGATATCGAGTACCAGGTAAATCTCAAGGCGGAGCTCGAAATCGCGCACCTTCACGAGAAGTTCGACCAGCTGCAAGCCGAGCTTTGGGCTCGGTTGCAGAACTTGGAGCAGGCCTCGCGACCAGGCACGAAATTCGTCTGATCCACGCATCTCTGGGAAGAGTGCGGCGAGCTCAAACGTTCCCCAGGCTCCGAACGTGTCTCCCAAGCCGGTCCCCATCGTGCTCGGCCAAGAGCGGGTGCTGGTTAGCCCAGGAAGCCGCGCGCTGGCGGCCATCGCGTTTGTCTATTTGGCGAGCATTTTCAGCGACGCGGCAGGGCTAGCCTGGGTGGGTCATTTGCCGGGGCCCCTTCGCTTCTTCACCCAAGTGGCTTATCTGTTCCCGACCCGCGCTCTCGACATCATCGAGGTTACCTGCCGGATCGGTTCCTCTTACGACTCGAGAAATCTCTGTCGCCGCGCGCTTAGCGTTCCACTCGCGCCGTGGCGCTCGACATTAACTTCTCGACTTCGGCCAATGTGGCCATGGAGCTGTCCCCCGGGGTGGTCATGGCCAGCGCTCCGTGTGCGGCGCCGCATTCGACTGCCCATTGTAGATCACGACCTTCCATCAGGGCCCATATGAATCCAGAAGCAAACGAGTCTCCGCCGCCGACTCGATCCAAGATTTCAAGATCCATCCGCATCGGGGCGCGGTAGACTTTGCCTTCGCCGTAACACACCGCGCCCCAGTCGTTACGCGAAGCGGTTTTTGCGACCCGTAACGTGGTTGCGATGAGCTTGAGGTTTGAAAACTCTTTGGCTACCCGCGCCATCATGCCCTCGAAGGCCCGCGGGTCGAGCTCGGAGTAATCCCTGCCCGTGCCCTGGAGCTCGAAGCCGAGCGCCGCGGTGAAGTCTTCTTCGTTACCGAAAAGCACGTCGACATGGGGCACGAGCCTCCGATTGACCTCTTGCGCGGCCGCGGGACCGCCGGCTGACTTCCACAACGAAGCCCGGTAGTTGAGATCATACGATACGACGGTGCCGTGGAGTTTGGCCGCCGACATGGCTTGCTCGATGACAACGGGAGTCGTTTCCGAGAGTCCCGCAAAAATGCCTCCGGTGTGAAACCAGCGCGCTCCGCGCTCACCGAAGATGAGCTCCCAATCGACGTCGCCCTCCGTAAGCTGACTTGCGGCGGTGTGCCCTCGATCCGAACATCCCACTGCACCGCGTACGCCAAAACCGCGCTCGGTGAAGTTCAAACCGTTCCTGACGCTCCTACCGACGCCGTCGTAGGGCACCCAGCGCAAAA
>DASXTY010000022.1:0-5837 GCA_036505155.1 Polyangiaceae bacterium
ATGCAGCCGAGCTCGCTGGTAATTTTCTTTTTCAGGACTGGGTCGCCCCGGCGCTTCCGTTCCACCCGTTCGGCGCTCGGGGGTCCCCACACAATCTCGTCATGCGTCTTGTCCGAACCGGTGATGTGCACTTCATCGATCCCAGCGTGTTGACATAAATAAGCGCCGACCTCGGCGCCGCCTTGCACCACGGCGAAATAGCCGCGCTCGATCAACGGAGCGAAAACGCGTTCCAAGTGCGGCCCGAGGTACGCGTTGATCGGGTTCATCTTGAGCAGGCACACCTGCCCTTCGACAAACATCTTGTGGAGCGCGTCCGTCGGCGGGATGGATGCGACGTTGCCGGCTCCCAGGACCAGCGTTACTGCGCCTTCTGGGTCGACCTGGCGGTAGAAGCGCGCCTGATCCTCGGTGAAACGGTTTCTGTCGAACGAACCCCGCAGCGTAACCGTACAGCTTACCCCGGGGAACAAGGCCTTCTCGAATCCGTTCGCCGGGACCACTTCCACGCTCAGACCGCCATCCCGTTCCTGAATTTGCTTGGGGTCGATGTGCGGCGCCCCGTGCCGATCGACGTCTTGTAGCGACCGCTCCAAGAGCCGCAAGCAGCGCATGATCACCGCCGGACCGCCCAGCCATTCTTCGCCGGAAAGCGCTGACGTCGGGTCCAATCCTTTGGCGAGACAACTTTCACGCACCAGCTCCGGCGCGACCTCCGCCAAGCGCTGTTTCATCTCTCCCAACCAACCGAGCTTGGAGCGCAGCGGGGCTCGGGCGAATTCGCGCGCATTGTCGTGTAACCTCCCGATAACTCGGTCGAGCTCGGAGGCAGGGGTGGAAGCCTCGGTCACTGGATGGATTTTGCAGCTGAGCTCGGTCCACGTCGACCGCTGGCGGCACCGTCATAAAAGGCGCTATGCTTGGTCTGATGTCCACGGACGGCGGACGAAGCGGCCCGCGTTCAGCCCGCGGTGCAACGCCCGCCGCAGGGATAGCCGCAGTGCGCAGGCCTCCGCGCCCCGGCGGGCCATCTCCAGTACCCTTCCAAGGGCGCCTCAGCGATGCCGGCGACGAGCAAGGTCAGCGCCTCACGGTGCCGGTCGACATTTCCGACCCTCGGGTACAAGCGGCGCTCACGGCTTCGATGCAAGCCGAGGCAAGTTTGAGCGAGCTTTCTCGGGCCGTTGACCAGATCGCGCAGGGCATTGGCAGGGCGCGGGAGACCAATGATCAGTTGGTCCGGGAGCTCGGACTGCTGCGTCAGGTCTCCGCAGGCGGGGCGGGGCGCGACGGAGCGCTCGAGCGCCGCATCCTCGAGCTCGAGGCCCAGCTTGTTGCCGAGCGGGGGCAAGCCGCTCAGGAACGAGCACAGCTCATCGATGGGCAAGACCTGTTTCTGGCTCAGCTCCTGGACGAACACGAGCAAGAAATCGAGCAGGTCCGACGCGAGCGCGACGAGGTATTGGCACAAATTCGCGAAAGGCCTTCCGGGACGGACAAGGAAGCGGACTCGAGGAGTGTGCCGACGCCGCGACAGGGATCTCCGAAACCGCACACTGACTCGGAAGTCGACGCCCTGAGGCTTCGTCAGGAATTGAGCCAAGCGGAACGCAGTCTCGCAAAACTTACCAGCGAGCGCGATCGGTCCCGAGAGCTCATGCGACAGCTGCAGGCGCAGCGCGATGAAGCGCAGCGCGAGGCGCTCCGGCTGAAACAAGAGCTCGCCAAATCGCCGGTGGCGCGACCCGCTCTGGATCGCAGTCGCACCCCTTTGGCTTTGCCCCAAGCTCTAATTGAAGAAGCTCGGCCAGGCCAGCCGCGACCCCCTTCGGTGCCGTCAACACCTCTGGCAAAGGCCGCTCGGGCTGTCGGCATCGACCCTTCTTCACAAAAAGACCCGTCGGCAGTGGTCAGGACATGGGAATCCGATTCCCTGCCTCAACCTCCACCTTCATTAACGCCGGACCCGAAGCGACAAGCGGTCTCCCGCAGTCCTCCTCCGGTCGAGCTCGGATTTGCCGTGCTGTCGCCAGCGACGGAGCCACCCTCGAGCCGTCAAGCAACCGCGCCCGCCCGAGATACTGGCAAGAGCCCGAGCTCGGCGCTCGGTGATAAGAGCCCGGGCGCGCGTCGGCTCGCGGATTACTCCGTCCAACCCGGCGGTTCGAAGGTGGACCGGGTAGGGAGTGTTCGCGTCTCGCCTCAGAAGCCGCCGGGCCGGAGCGAACCGTGAGCGATCTGCGCCGTGACACAGACGGGCGGATGGCTACGCCGGGCGAGGATCCGCCGGTAGTGGCGCGAATGGTGGTGGAAATTCGCTCCGACGGCGTGCGCACCATCGCGCGGGGCGCGATCGAAGATGCGCAAAGCGGCGAGCGCGTTGCCATGGAGGCGCGCGGCTCGACACCCTTGGCGCTGGCGCTTTCGCTGGCCAAGAACATGTTTTCGGCCCCCGCGTTGGCGCGTCACGCCGTCAAGGCCTGGCTCGAGGCCAAACGGCATCGGCCACCTTGAGGCTCCGTGGATACCGTCTATAAGAGCGAGCTGAATCGAAATGTCCCACTAGCTCGGCCGGGTGAATTTCGCGCCCTCGAGTTTGGGCCATCTCTAACGGTCTGGCCACCGGTGGTGTTGGCTCCGATGGCTGGGGTCACAAATTACCCGTTTCGATCTTTGTGTCGTCAGTTTGGCGCGGGGCTCTACGTGAGCGAGATGGTCACTGCGCGCCCGTTGCTGGAAGGGCGTGAAAAGACCGACAAAATGGCCGAATTTGGGCCCGGGGAGCATCCGCGCAGTTTGCAGCTTTATGGCGTGGATCCGGCCACGGTGGGCAAAGCTGTGGAACGGCTGGTGGGCGAAGGCAGGGCCGACCACATCGATTTGAACTTCGGCTGTCCGGTTCGAAAGGTAACCAGCAAAGGGGGAGGCGCGGCGCTGCCTCTGAAGCCACGGCTAGTCGCCAGAATCATTCGCGCTGCGGTGGTAGCCGCCGGTAAGGTGCCGGTAACGGTGAAATTCCGGTTGGGAATCGACGAGGGCCGGCTCACATATCTAACCACCGGGCGCGTCGCAGAGGAGGAGGGTTCTTGCGCAGTGGGATTACACGCGAGAACTGCCGCCCAGCTCTACGACGGGATCGCTCACTGGGACGCGATCGGGGAGCTCAAGTCACAGGTGCGAATCCCAGTGCTCGGCAACGGCGACATCTGGGAAGCAGGGGATGCGCTGCGGATGATGCGACAGACGGCATGCGATGGCGTGATCGTGGGGCGCGGATGCCTGGGGCGACCCTGGCTCTTTCGCGACCTCGCAAATGTTTTTGACGGCCAGGAGCCCGAAAACCCCCCCTGTTTGGGTGAGGTGGCGAAAGTAATGCGGGAACACGCCCGGCTTTTGGCTGAGTGGTCAGGAGAAGCTCTGGCTATGCGCGCCTTTCGAACGCACGCAGGCTGGTACATTAAAGGGTTTCATGGAAGCGCAGCTGCCCGGCAGGCGTTAATGCAGGTCGAATCGCTGGCTGGACTCCACCAAGTGATCGACGATTTCGACCTGGCTGAGCCATTTCCGCCCACCGCCATGCGGGTACGGCGCGGCAAGCGCTCAGGGACACAGCGCGTGTGCCTTCCCGCAGAATTTCTGACCGACGACCTGCGTCCCCCCGGCCCGGAGGCGGAGGCTCACGTTTCTGGTGGCTAGCAAACGGGTGAAAGTTAAACTGAGCCGGGTACATGGCGAGCGCAAAGGAATTAGTCAAGCTATTGAATTGGCGCTGGATGCCGCTTGCAGGACTTGCAGCGGCATCGTTGTTCTATGTGCTCCTGGCGGTGCTCTTGATACCGGATTCGTTCGACAAGCTCGATTTGTCCTCTCGCGCTTCACTCGGGCGGCGCGAGTCCCAGTCGGACGGTGGAGCAGATGTCGGTTCGTCGGACGAGGGTGCCAACGCGAAGCGCGAGATTTCAACGCCGCCGCTTCCCACCGCTTCTCCCAATTTCCCAAAGCGTGGCTTTACCCCACCACTGGATGAAGCTCCGGCTGAGACACCGCCACCACCATCACCACCACCTCCTCCAGCGCCACCACCTCCCGCGCCAGCTCCCGAGCCGCCGGCTGCGGCCCCCGCGCCGGCTGCGGCTCCAGCCGACTCAGCGGAGCCGCCTAACTTACTGCCAGGTTCCCCAGAGCGCTTGCGCCGGCTGATCTCACGACGAGTTCGCGCGGTCCCCGGCGCACTAGGCAGCGCTGCTCCGGCGCCTTCAGCTCAGAACGACGGAGATGACAATTAGTAAGACCTACCGACTCCTCCGGTTTCCGGCCGTATCCGCGGTGCTGGTCGCTTTCGCCGCTGCTTGCGGCGGGAGCGGCGCTCCAGCAAAAGATGTGAACGCGACACCAGGAGAACAGCAGCAGTCGGAGCACCTCACCCGGCTCCCGACCCTGCAGAGCGAAGTGGGTGCGTTGGACCCAGACCAAGTGGATAAGGCCTTTTCAGACGCAATGCCGCAGCTAAAGCGTTGTTTCAAAGAGGGCGCCAAGCGGGTGGAGTTCATCAGCGGCTCGGCAAATTTTTTCGTGAAAGTGGACGGTTCCGGCCGCATCGTCCACGCACACTTGGAGCAGTCCAGCCTGGGCGACCGAGAAACGGAAAAGTGCATGCTCGGCGCGTTGGGCAACCGGTCATGGCCAAAGCCGCAAGCCGGTGAAACTGGCTTTTTTAGAAAGTCCTTGGATTTCGACAGCTCCGGCGACACCCGCCCGCCCGCAGAGCTTTCGGGGGATTTCGTGGCCAAAGCCCTGGAAGAGGGGGATACACCGGGGCGGATTCGCGAGTGCAAAAACGGTTCTTCCGGGCGGTTCAATGCGACCATGTACGTCGACACCGATGGACATGTGCTCGCGGCCGGCATGGCACCACCGGATGAACAGGGTGAAGCGGCCGTCGACTGTTTGGTAGCAGCGCTCAAGAACGGCACCTTTCCCTCGCCCGGCAGCTGGCCCGCCAAAGTCACGTTCGGTCTTTAGCGATGATCGACCTGGCAGGGAAATGCGCGCTGGTCACCGGTGGCGGACAGCGCGTCGGCCGAGCCATCGCCGTAGCGCTCGGCGCCTGCGGAATGCGAGTGCTCGTGCACTATCGGTCGAGCCGGCTCGGAGCGGAACAGACCGTAGCCGAAATCAAGGAATTGGGCGGCGAGGCGTTCTGCATTGGCGCTGACCTTGGCGAGCGAAACCAGGCTCGCAAGCTGGTCGACGCCGGGCTTGAGCAATGGGGCGCTCTCGACGTGCTGGTGCCGAGCGCCGCCAGCTTCGAACGCGCCGTCTATGATCACATCGACGACGCCCTATGGGATCGAACCCTGGAGCTCAACCTGACGGCGCCGTTTACCCTGGTTCAGCACGCCACACCGGCGCTCAAGGCGGCCAAAGGGTGCGTGGTTTTCATCACCTGCTCCAGTGCGACGGTTCCGTTCAAAAATTACCTGCCCTACGTGGTGTCCAAGGGCGCGCTGCGACAGTTGATGCGAGTGCTTGCCCTGGAGCTCGCTCCCGAAGTGCGCGTCAACGCGGTGGCTCCCGGCACCGTTCTGCCTCCAGCCACCATGAGCGCCAGCGCCGTGGAGCGATTGGTATCCCAGGTGCCCTTAGCTCGAACCGGCACCCCTGAGGACGTGGCCAATGCCGTGGTTTTCTTGGCGCGATCCCCCTACATCACCGGCCACGAGATCGCGGTCGATGGGGGCCGCTCGATAGTGAAAACCGAAAGATTCGGATAGAAGCGATGGATTGCTCTTCGACTTCAAGCGTCGAAAGAAATGCAGATCTTCAGCGAAGGTTCC
>DASXTY010000023.1:0-4018 GCA_036505155.1 Polyangiaceae bacterium
AAGCTGCCGTGCTGAGAAATCGGAGCGCCGGGACAAGAACGACAGCTCAGGGCTCCCGCCTTCGCGCGCGGTCGTTCAACAGAGCGCGCCAGGCCTCGATGCGATGAAAAGAATGGGCCGGCCAGTCGAAGCGGGAGAGGCGGCCGAGAAGGTGCAGAGTGTGGTCAGCGATGCGCACCGGCCGAGCAAAAACTCGAGAGGCGGCCTCCAGGGACGCAAAGGCGAGCTCGAGATCGCCGAGGGTGGCCTCGAGCCAGGCGCGCGTTAGAAGATAGTGCTGTCGAGGCTCGGCGTCTTCGATGAGGACCGCGGTGCACTGGTTGAGCAGTGCGCGCGCTTCTTCCAGATCCCGTCGAACGATCGTGACCTGACAGCGCAAGAGCTGGGTTTCGACGACGCCCCACGGATCATCCATTTGCTGGTAGAGGTCGCTCGCGCGATCGGCGTGCCGCTGAGCCATTTCGAGGTCATCGGTGTCAATGCCGATCATGGCAAGCAGGCGATGGCAAGCGGCTTCACCCCGCGGTGCGCGCAGGGCCTGAAACGCTCCCATTGCTTGTGACGCTCCGACTTCCGCGCTGTGATAATTCATCACCCGGTGCTCGACATGGGACATCGAGGCATCCGCCTGTGCGCGACCCAATTGGTAGCCGGCTCGCTCGAATTCGGCTCGCGCTTCCGATCCCAAGCGGCGCGCGCGCTCGATGGCACCTTCCGACTGCTCGATCCAGCTGTGCAGGAGCAGACATTGACCACGCCCGAGCGGTTGGTTCAGCTCGGCGAAATGCTGCTCTCCACGCCGGATGTATTCGCGAGCGTCTTCGTAATTGCCCAAGAGATATTCGATCTCACCGCCCACGGCTTCACACTGAGCGAGCCCTTGGACGTTGCCGAGCGCGCTGAAGATTTCGTATGCTTTCACCACCAACCGGAGACCCGCCACCGAATTGCCCCGCTCTCCGGAGAGGTGGCCGAGCAGCCTCAAGCAATGCGCCAGGTTTTCCTGATCGCCGAGCTCTTCGAAACTGGCTCGAGCCAGCTCCGCCTCCTTACTGGCCTCTTCGTTGCGCCCCAGGTGGCGGAGCGCTTCGGCGCGCCAGCGGTGTTTGAGCGACAGCCAGCGCCCCTGAATTCCCTGGAGCAGGTCCAAATCCGCAAGCGTTGCCAGCGGCTCGCGCGCACCGGACCAGCTCGCTTGCAGAAAATCGAACAGCAGGCCAGCGGCGGAGTTGGGCTGGTCCGCGCGCAACAAGTTGAATACGCGCAGGAGCACGATGCGGCGGGTGCGAGCCAGCGGGTGACTCGCCAAGGCGGTGGCCCCGGCGCGGTAAATGATGCTCCGGTCGCTGCGTTCGTCGAGCCGCGAAAGCAGGTGCTCCTGAAGCAGCGCGTGGGGCCATCCGAATCGATCGGCGCCGCGCGGCAAGATGACCTCGGCTTTTCTGAGGCTCAGGATGGCCGCGTCGGGCGGAAGCCCCAAGCTGCTCAGCGCTTCGCGCAAAACTTCCAGGCGAATGTCGTTACCCAGGGTAGCCGCCGCCGTTGCCGCCAGGCGATGCGATTCGGGCATGGCAGCGACGCGGCTGTCCCAGAGCTCGGCGGTGGTTTGGGGTCGAACCGATAAGACGGATTTAGGAACCCGATACACACCGCTCGACAGCGCCATGTTTCCGGCCAGGGCCCAGGCGTGCAGCTGCTGCAGTGCGAAGAGTGGATTGCCGCGGCTGCGGCGCGCCGCTTCGTGGACCGCGTCTTCTTCGAGGGGAAGGGACTCGCGCAAGAGCTCGCAGGTCGTCCTGAAGTCGAGCGGAGGCACTTCGACTGCCGCGCCGCCGACCTTTTCGGTTAGCTCGCGCAGCCGTTCAGCCGCCGCAGAGCCCACCTGGACGTCTTCCGACCGCGCGGTGGCGACCATCACGATGCGCTGATCGGGATCGTCGCGGTGAATGCGCACCAGACCCTCGAGCGTGGCGTCACCGGCGTGTTGCAGGTCATCCAACCAAAATAGGAGCGGGCGCCGGTTGGCCAATCGGCGCAGCGTGTAACGAGCCACCATGCGGCGCGTTTCCAGGGTATCCAAGGTGAAGCGCGTGCCGCTCGGTCCAAGCGGCCGCTCGCTCAAGGGCCCCTGCGGGCGCAGCCATTCGGCTGCCCCGGCGACCCAGGCGCGGCCGGACTTGTCCAGCGGGTGAACCTTCCAGCGATCCATAAGAGAGCTCTCGATGGTGTCGCGATCCACATGCTCGTAGTTGAGATAATGCAGGGCCGCGCCCGCCATTCCTTCGAGCGGCCCGCGAATCGGACGATAGCGAACGCGCAGCGGAACCATGCTTCCCTCCTCGTGCACTTCCTCACAGAGCCATTCGGCGATGCGGCTTTTGCCGACTCCGGCCGGACCGTAAAGGAGCAAGAACCGATGCGGCGTACCTTGGCCCTCAATGACTTCCCGGCACACGCTGCGCAATGTTCGTCGGAGCTCGCTGCGCCCAACCAGCGGGCTCGGTCGCATGCTGAGCAATCCCGGCGCGCGCTCCGGAACCGCTGCGAGGAGCGGATTGGACATGCGCGAACCGGTGTCCACCGAAGTGGGCGACGAACGCTCGAGCCGCTCAGCGTTTTTGAGGTCGGGTAAGCGCCACTCTTCGGGACGAACCGATTCCGGCCGCCACCGAGCCCATGCCGCCCGCGCTTCCGCCGCAAATTCCCAGCGATCCCAGGGCTTTTTGGCCAGCGACCGCATGACGAATTCGGTGACGCTGTCCGGCGCGCTCACCGCGAGCAGGGGCTCGGCTGCGGTTTCAAAGGCGTGGAGGCGCAGGAGCTGCTTCGAATCACCCGAAAATGGCGCCCGGCCGGAGAGGAGCTTGTAGAGGATGCACCCCAGGGAATAGAGGTCGGTCGCGCCGCACACGTGGTATAATTCGTGTTGGATTTGCTCTGGCGCCATGTAACCCGGCGTCCCGGAGCCCGCATGAGGAGCGAAGACCACGGCTTTGGCGCCGTCGAGCCTTTCGTCGTGGCGGTCTTGACGCAGCCACGCCAGCCCAAAATCCAAAATGCGCACTTGCGGTATCGCATCGGCACGCGGCTCGATGAGCACATTGGATGGTTTGAGATCACCGTGCACGATGCCGCGCGCGTGCGCGTGGGCGAGCGCCGAGAGAATCTGGTCCACAACCGTCCAGATGAGGGGAAAGCTCAGGCTCAAGTGCGTCACGTCGTGCAATGAAACGCCGTTGATCAGATCCATGGCCAGGTAGGGCGAGCCGTCGCGCAGCTGTCCAAAGTCGCGCGCGCGCACGATGGCCGGATGTTCCAGAGCTGCCAGAGCACGCGCTTCCTTGTAGAACCACATCGCGTATTCTTCAGCCAGCGCTCCGGGGGGGACGATGACGCGCTTCACGGCCACGATTTGCCCGGATGCCTGGTCCCGGCAGCGATACACGATTCCCATCCCGCCTTCGCCGAGCACACTCAGCATTTCGTAGCGATCGGCGATGAGCTCGCCCGGAAATACCGGCGCCGGTCGCCCCTCGAGACTGGCCGGTGCGGAGTCCCCAGCGCTGCTCGGCTCGAGACTCGCAGCCGACGGGATGCTCGGCGGCGAGCTATTCAAATCCGGGTCGGATTCGGTTTCCAGCTCAACCTGCACGGTTTCCGAGACGCCCCGGTCCACGCCCTCCGCCTCCGCCTCCGCCTCCGCTTCCGCACCCGCTACCACGTCGATCGCCTCCCTCAACACAGACTCGTCCACCGCAGACTCGTGCAACGCAGACCCGTCCAACGCAGACTCCTCCGCACCGGCGCTGCGCTCCTCGCCTTCGCGGAGACGGTTCGGCTTTTGCCCGTGCTCCCCCGCCTCATCGATTGTCCGAGCCTTGGCCATATCGGCGCGCAGTGTAATCCTCGAATTAGTTCCGTCGAGGGACTCCCGGCAAAAATGATGATGCGGGTATGGCGCACCCCAAAGCTCCCCTTTTCCAAAACCGCCACATTTACCGCCTTCTCACAAAAGGGT
>DASXTY010000024.1:0-3131 GCA_036505155.1 Polyangiaceae bacterium
AAGGAAATGGAAAACCGCGCCCGAGCGCTGCTCGAGGAAGTGGGGCTCGCGGAGCGCGCCACGCATCGGCCCGGAGAACTGTCGGGTGGCGAGCAGCAGCGGGTTGCCATCGCGCGCGCCCTGACGCTGGACCCAAAGCTGGTACTGGCGGATGAGCCGACTGGAAACCTGGACAGCGCGACCAGCGACGCGGTCCACGATTTGTTTTTCCAAATCAACCGCGAGCACGGAACCACCATCGTGGTCGTTACGCACAACCCGGGCTTCGCGGAAAGCATGCCGCGGGTAGTGCGCATGGTCGACGGCCGGGTGATGCACGACGATGTACGGGTTGCGCCGGAAAACAACCCACCTTTCGTGGAGACGGTCCCAGCGCCCGCTTCCTCGGTGCCGGAAGCGTGACCGGTGCGCCGGCGTCTCCTGCGCTAGGATCGGGCGAGTCCAGGTGAGCATCACGGAAGCGGCAGGCACCAGACGTTTTCTCCGGCCGCTAGGTTCAAATGTTCGCTTCCTTCGCGCTCGACTACCGCCCGGCCGTCGGGAGCAAATTTGACCGAGCATGCGATGGCACGAAAGTATGGAGGCTCGGTGAGTTCCCGCGCGACCAGACATCGCACGGCTGTCCCCTCGGGAACCGGCTCTTCCGAGTAGCTCACCTTACGAACCATTTGAATCGGCGCAACTTCAGATCGGGTGGCCACGAAGTGAGGGCCGCCGTCGAAGGGATCGATGCGATGTGCGTAACGAAACCCCACCCGACGGAGCAGCTTTTCCACCCCTTTGGTGGGAGCTCCCACTTTTCCTATCACCGATTGCGCCTCGGCGCTGAGTAGCGTCGAATAGATGACGCCGCTGGGAAAAAGGTCCACAATGAAATCCTTGTTTTCGCTGGAAAGCAGGTCCGCTTCTCGGTAGCTCAATCCCGTGAAACAACGGCCGAGCGCTTCCCACAAATGACTGGTTCCGTCCGGCTCGAGAGGCGGCAATAGCTCCGCCAACAATTGCTCCCGAAACCATTCCGCGTGCGCCGCCAGAAACAGAAACCGCACGTAGGAAATCAGCAAACCCAGCCGCTCGGGAGCCCGTCGATATTTCGGATCGACCACCAAACCACCGAGCTCGGTGGGCCCGTCGTAAGAGAGACCGAGGCGCAAAAGGGTGTGCCGAAAGTGCCTGTCCAGCGTGCGGGAATACCGTTCTTCGTTCAGAACATCGAAATAGATGTACGGAGCATCGCGACGGCCGAGCTGAGCGATGAGACTCGATGTCCCGACCGACACGCCCTGCTCGAGATCGGAGAGGACGAACATGTACCGGCGGTGGCCCAGCTCGGCCAGCGCGCCACTGAAGCTCCGCTCGGAGACCTCCAGAAGCTTCTTGATGGCATCCCGGCTGCTGGGCAAATTGACGGTATTGAGGTGCTGCGCCAAAGCCAAGAGCTGCTCTGCATCGTGCAGCACCGCCGCGCGAATCTCATACCGCATCATGCCGGTGCTTTACTGTAGACCGCCCAGCTGATAAAGGACCGCGCCGTGTCGCAAACCCGAGTAACCCGGAGCCGGCGGGCTAAGCCCGCGGTAGGAACGCCCATCCGGGGCGCGGACGCCGCTATTGAGCCCTCCGAGCTCAGGGACCGCTGGTCTTTCCCCCGCGCCGAGGCGCTTCCGACCTACGCATTCGTGATGATGGACCAGGCCAAGGGCAAGCTCCTGTCGACCGGTGCGGACATCATCGACTTGGGTCTGGGCAATCCCGACCGAGGCACACCGAGGGAGATCGTTGGTCAGCTCGAGGCAGCAGCACGCGTCTCCGCAAACCACCGCTACCACCCGGGACGCGGAGTTCGTGGGCTCAGAGAGGCGCTGTCCGGCTGGTATCGGAGGAGGTACGACGCCGCGTTCGACGCCGAACGCGAGGTGATCGTGACCATGGGCGCCAAAGAGGCGATCAGCCACCTGTGCCTCGCGATTTTAGGACCTGGGACACGGTGATTGCGCCCGACCCCTCTTATCCGATTCACCGAGGAGCGCCGCTCATTGCCGGCGCAGAAGTGGTCACCTACAGGGCGCACGAAGACGTCCCACCGGGCGAGGCCGTCGCCGAGGCGCTGCAGAAAGCGCGGGCGCGCGGAACGCCGGCGAAGCTCGTCATTGCGAACTACCCGCAGAATCCCACCGGGCGCGCCGCGAGTCACGGCGAGCTCGCGGACCTAGTGGGCGTGGTAGCAAAGTCCGGCGCGTTTTTGCTTCACGACCTGGCGTACGCGGACTTCGATTTTTCGAACCGCTACGCTCCCAGCATCTTCAATTGTGGGCTGCCCGCAGCCGAGGTGGCGCGCTTCGGGGTCGAAGCGTTTTCAATGTCGAAGAGTTACAACATGCCGGGCTGGCGGATCGCCTTTTTGGCCGGCAACCAGCGCCTGATTGGGGCGCTCGCCCACCTGAAGTCGTACATGGACTACGGCACGTTTGCGCCGCTGCAATACGCGGCCGCCTGGGCTCTCGCAAACGGAGACAAGTTCGTGGACGACATTCGAGAGCTCTACCAGGAGCGCGCGGTGTCCCTCAGCAGTGGGCTCCGCGCTGCGGGGTGGGACGTAAAGGAGCCCCAGGGAACCATGTTCCTTTGGGCGCGCCTCCCTCCCGAGTGGCAACATCTGACGTCGCTAGAAGCCGGGGTGCGGCTACTGGAGCAGGCTAAAGTCGCAGTTTCACCAGGCAGCGGGTTTGGACCGGGCGGCGAGGGATACGTGCGTTTTGCCTTGGTGGAGGAGCGGGAGCGGATCCTCCAAGCGTGCGAACGGATCGGTAAGGAGCTTCGTGCGCAGTGAACTTCGCGCTCAGCCTCGGGCCCCTGGTCGCAGTCGCTGGGGCCCTCCCCCCGATGCCAGCTCAAAACCTGATGTCTGTGAGCCTGTCACGGTTCGACGGCCTTTCGTCGACTGCTACTTCGGGTCGGTGTTTTGAGCTGTCATCGCCGCCCAGGTGCTCACCCGGAAGCTGTTTAACCCATCGGGCGTGGTCCGTTTCAGGGTCCCCTCCCATCGACTGCGACCAGGGGCCCGAGGCCTCGCTCAGAGCTCGAGCCAGTTGCGCGATGTATGAGTTTGCAACCACGCCGGGCAGTGCCTC
>DASXTY010000025.1:0-3095 GCA_036505155.1 Polyangiaceae bacterium
GTACCTGACGCATTGCCATGCCTTCCGACCGCGAAGATTATTCCGAGCGAACCGTGGAGGTCACCACTCGAGGCGACCTCGATACCCCGCTTCGAGTCGGGCGCGACCACGCGTGCCTAGTGATGATTTCCGGTCCGCAGCTCGGGCGGCGGGTGGTTCTCGCCCAGGTGCCGGTAGTCTTGGGACGGGGAATGGGATGTGAAGTGGTTTTGGATTCCGACTCCGTCAGTCGGCGGCATGCGCGCATCGAGTGGACCGGCAACGAACACTGTTTCGTCGATCTCGGCTCTACCAACGGCAGTTACATCAACGAGCAACGCGTGACCGAGCAGCCGCTCCGGGATGGTGATCGCCTGCAGGTAGGCAAGGTGCTCTTGAAATACATCGCCGGCGGAAATATCGAAAATTCCTACCACCAAGAAATTCAGCGCCTGGCGAGCTTCGATGGGCTCACCGGGGTCAGCAACCGCCGTCATTTCGACCAGATGCTGGCTGCCGAGATCTTGACCGCGCAAACCAAGTCGCGGCCGCTGAGCTTGATCTTGATGGATGTGGACCACTTCAAGGCCATCAACGACAAATATGGACACACCGGTGGGGACGCGATCTTGCGGCAGGTCGCTGACTGCATTTCCGGTCTTATCCAGGACCCACAACAGGTAGGCCGGGTTGGCGGCGAAGAGTTCGCGGTGTTATGGCCGGGAGCCGGACTATCCTCGGCCGCCGAGCTTGCAGAGGGCTTTCGCGCTGGTGTGGAAGCCGCCTCGTTGCTGTTCGAAAGCGTCCAGATCCCAGTGACTATCAGCTTGGGCGTGGCCGACCGAGCTCCGGCCAGCACCGACAACGCGCAGGCGCTGTATCAGGTTGCCGATGACCGTTTGTACGCGGCCAAAGCTGCCGGGCGCAACTGCGTACGCTCCGGGTGAAAAAAATGTGCAGGAACATCAAAACCCTTTTCAACTTTGACCCGCCGGTAACGGAAAAAGAGATTCTCGACGCGTCCCTGCAGTTCGTGCGCAAAATCAGCGGCTTCAACCAGCCGTCGAAGCAGAACCAGGAGGCGTTTGACGACGCCGTGGCCGCGATTGCGGGCGTTTCGCGTCAGCTACTCACGTCGCTCCATTCAAGCGCCGCGCCCAAGAACCGCGAGCAAGAAGCGGCTAAGGCGAAAGCTCGTGCGGCGCAGCGGTTTGGTATCGGATAGCCTGCGGCGCGAACCCGGAAGCGTTCTTACCCCGCTGCTTTGGCCGATCTGCCCCGGCGCGACGTCTGGGAGTTCCGAGGCCTGCCCTGGGGGACGATTACGGTGGGGGCGAGGGTGCGGGACTCTATCACCGCGCCGTTCGACTTAGAGAGATCGCGTGCCATCTGTTTGGCGCGGTCCGTCTTTTCCCAGCGAAACTCCTTGCGGCCGAAGTGACCGTAGGCCGCGGTCGCTCGATAAATCGGCTTGAGCAGGTCGAGCTCTTCGATGATCGCCCGCGGACGCAAATCGAAGTTATGGAGCACGTATTTTTGCAAGCGCTCGTCCGGCACTCGCCCGGTGCCAAAGGTATCAACATATACGCCCAGCGGCTGAGCCACGCCGATGGCGTAGGCGATCTGCACCTCTACCCGGCGCGCCAGCCCCGCAGCCACGATGTTTTTGGCGATGTAGCGCACGTAGTAGGAAGCGGAGCGATCCACTTTGGAAGGGTCCTTTCCGCTGAATGCGCCACCCCCATGGCGACCCATCCCCCCGTAGGTATCCACGATGATCTTGCGCCCTGTGACACCCGCATCCCCAAAAGGCCCGCCGATGACGAAACGGCCGGTGGGATTGATGAAATACGTGGTCTTTGCATCCAATAGCTCTTTCGGTAACGACTTTTTTACCACCAGCTCCATCACGGCTTCGCTCAGAGCCTTGTGTTTTACTTCCGGCGAGTGCTGGGTCGAGACCACCACGCTGTGGATGCGCTTGGGGCGGTGGTTTTCGTATTCGACCGTGACTTGGCTTTTTCCGTCCGGGCGCAAAAAATCGACGCTTCCGCTCTTTCTAACCGCGGCGAGCTGCCGCGTGAGCTGATGCGAATACATGATGGGCGCGGGCATGAGCTCCGGGGTCTCGTCGCAGGCGTAACCGAACATCAAGCCCTGGTCGCCGGCTCCTTGCTCTTTGAACAAGCCCTGTCCTTCGGTCACGCCCTGAGAGATATCCGGCGACTGCGGCTCCACCGCGGTCAAAACCCCGCAGGTTTCGTAATCGAAGCCCATGGAGGAGTCGGTGTAACCGATGTCTTTGATGACCTGGCGCGCCAATTTTCCGAAGTCGATTTGACTCTTGGTGGTGATCTCCCCGGCGATGACCACGAAACCGGTTTTGCACAGGGTCTCGCACGCTACGCGGCTTTTTTTGTCGCCGGCTATCGCCGCGTCCAAAACCGCGTCCGAAATAGCGTCGCAGATCTTGTCCGGGTGCCCCTCGGTCACGGACTCGGAGGTGAAAAGGTATTGGCTCATCGCGCACTGCCTTCGGTGGCCCGAGTTCGGGCCTCCCAACTGGGTTCGGGTGGGGACGCTAGCACGGAACTTTTAGAATTGCATTCATTCGGGCGTCGCTTTGATCGGGTAACGGCGCGGGGGTGTGCGCAGCAGCGTGACGCGGATCACCTGCTCGCCGCGCACTACCGTGAGCTTTACCGGGTCGCCGACCTCGCCGGACAACGCCTGATGCACCCGCTCCGGGGTCATGGTTCTCACATCCACCCCGTCGATCAACACGATTTCGTCGCCGGGGCGGAGCCCAGCCTGCGCGGCCGCCAGCCCTGCCGGTACATCGCGCAGAAAAAGCCGGCCGTCGCCGCGCTGACCGACCACCGCTCCGATGGTGCCGGGTTGCGGAGCGCACGCAACCGACAAGCCGGTGGCCAGCGCGAGCATCCAATACCTAGTGTGCCGAGTCCGCAAATCGCATCAATAATGGTCGGACACTAGGAGCGGTAGCCGGCATTGACGTTCACATAGCCATGTCCGAGGTCGTTGGTCAGGTAACGTCCAAATCCGGGTCCATCGCCCAGTTGAATTTCGATGGTGTAGCTCGGTTGCTGCATGAG
>DASXTY010000026.1:0-5359 GCA_036505155.1 Polyangiaceae bacterium
GACCTTGCCGATGTCGTGCATCAGCGCCGACTGACGTACCACCTCCACCAGCTCCGCTTTGAGCCCCAGCCACCGAGCCAGGGCAACCGCATACCTCGACACCCGTTCCGAGTGGCCTGAGGTGTAGCGATCCATCTTGTCGATGGTGTTGGCCAAGCTCTGGATGGTTTGCTGAAAGGTGGTTTGAAGATCGTGGTATAGACGAGCGTTCTCGATGGCGGCGGCGGCGCGGGAAGCGATGATGCTCAGCATCTTGCGCTGCCCTTCATCGAAGCGCTTCGTGGCCGTGAGCGAGACGGCGCCGATCCACCCAATCAGTCGCTCGCGCATTTTGAGCGGCACCACGAGCAGGCTCGAAACATCCATCGACTGCGACTCTCGGAAGAATTCGAGAGCCCGCTGACCGTGTTCCACCACCGGCCCGCCCCTGACCAACCGTTCGGTGACTGCCTCACTAGCCAGGTCGCAGCGCGCGCGATCCGCAGCCACGGAAGACGCAAATTCCACGCTCCGTTCGAAATAACTTCCCTCTCCGTCGTCGAGCCAGGTGCACACCGCATCGGCGCGGAGCTCGTGGAGCGCGCTCGACGACACGGTGGACATCACTTCCTCCAGCGACAAGCTGGCGGCGATGGCTTCGCTCACTTTGTACAGGGAAAGCGCCTCGCGCAGCCGCAGGTTCTCGGCGGCAAGCCGTCGTTTCTCGAGCCCCCGCTGGACGATGTGCAGGATCTCCTCGACCTTGAACGGCTTGAGGATGTAGTCGTAGGCCCCGCGCTTCATGGCGTCGATGGCGGTCTCCACCGTACCAAAACCGGTCATGATGACAGTCAGGGTGTCGGGATGAACGCGCGAAACCTCCCTCAAGAGCTCGAGCCCGCCCATGCGCGGCATCTTCAGGTCGCTGATGATCATGTCGAAGCTGGCTCGCTGTAGCTCCCTCATCGCAGTCGACCCGTCCTCGGCGGTTTCCACCACGTACCCTTCCAAACTGAGAAACTCGGCGAGAATGTCGCGGATGAGCTTCTCGTCATCCACGACTAGGACCCTGGGTCGCTCGTCAGGGGGCGCCAAGCTCAGCGCGCTGGTCTGGGGTAAAGATTGCATGCTCTGGCTCGGGCTCTATCCCCGCGCATTAATGCCGGTCCGAAAGAACCGGCTTTCGGGAACTTTGGGTCCTAACGCTTTTCGGCAAACGCCCGGCGGTCAGCCGTCCCAGACGTGCATGGCCACCGAGATTACCACCACTCTTGCCGGACTGGCTCCTAGCACTAAGATTAGAGTTCGGAAGCGAAAACATCACGTTTCGCGGGGTCTCAGGGCCGCTCACCGAGCAGTCCACCCAGGGCCGGGCGCTTGGGCTCCGGGTCGTGGCTTTTCAAGTAGAGAAGGTTCATTGCGTTGATGAGGGCATGACAAGCGAGCGGCCCCCAAAGCGAACCGGTGAGCTCGAACAACGCGCCCAGCGCCAGGCCCATGAGACAGGCCCACAAGGCCCATACCCATCGGCTTCGCCCACTCACCTGATGGGCCAAACCGAAGAGCAGCGCCTGCGGCAAAAGGCCTATCCACGGCTCTAGGAGTCCGCGGAATAAGAGCTCCTCACCCACAGCGCTGAGCATGGCCAAGATGAGTATTTTCCCGGTGCTCATCCCCCGAGCCACAGGGCGAAGCGTGTTGTGGAGCTGTTTTGCCCACTCGAAGCGCGCAACCATGGGCCGCGTCAGGACCGCAATCAGCAATCCAAAAGCCGCTCCGAGGAGCAAGCTGTACGTGTGGCTTACCGCTGGATCGAGCCGCAGCCACGGTCGAGGAAACACCATCGGCGACCCGCGCCACACCAGTGCCACCACCGCCGACGTTACACCCATGCACGTGTACGCAGCGGCAAAGCGACCTAGGCGGATCATGATGCCGGCACTATGGCACGAGGCGCGAACGGGCGCATCTCGTATCCGGGAGACACTGGGCCTCGAGCCGCTTCCGGGCTAGTGTGCCGAGTCCGTCGTTCGGCACATAAATGCCTTCGGCACACTAGCAAAATTCGGCGGAGAATTTTCTCTGGGGGTGAATCGCCCGAAGGGCGAGAGGGGCGCGAGGCGACGCGAGGCGCCCCTACAAAACAGGATAGCGGCCTGCCGATGCGGAGCAGCGGGCCGCGAAGCGGCCGTCCAGCAATTCCGATAGGAATTGCGGACTCAGGACGCTAGATTGGCGCGCACCGTGACGCGCTCCGCCGATCCCCCTGAAGTGCTCGAACGATTTAACGATAACCTACCAGTGGTAGACATCATCGCGCGTCAGGTGGGCCGCACCATCGGATACAACATCGACTTCGATGATCTGAAGAGCTTTGGACGCGAAGGCTTGCTCGACGCAGCGCGACGGTTCGACCCAGCTCGCGGCGTGCCATTCCGTGGTTACGCAAACTACCGTATTCGCGGCGCGATTCTGGACGGCGTGCGCTCCATGGGGCGCCTACCGCGTCGCGCTTATGAGCGGCTGAACGGCTTGCAGGCAGCCTCACTGTATTCGGAGGGGGCGCTCGAAGACGTGCACGCGGCTGCTCCGCCAGCGGCCGCACAGACTGCACATGCGGAACAAGCATTGAGTGAGCATCTGGCGGCGATGGCAACGGCCACGGCGATGGGCCTGCTCGCAACTTCGGCGCACGGGGAAGAGGGGGAGCGCACTGCGGTGGCGCCCGGCGCCGACCCCGAGCAAGCCTTGACGCGGGCCGAATTGCTGCGGGCGATCCGGGAGGCGGTAAACGAGCTCCCCCCGCAGGAGGCGGAGTTGGTCCGACGACATTACTTCGAGGGGGACCGCTTCGACCACGTGGCCGCCGAGCTTGGCCTCAGCAAATCGTGGGCCAGCCGCTTGCACACTCGAGCCATTTTGCGGCTAACCCAAAGGATGCGCAGCACGGACTGATGAAGCTTGGCCCGGGGCGAAACGGGGCGAAACGGACGAAACTGAGGCGCGCCAGCGACGACTAGCTGGGATGCGAATCGACGCCCGCGCCTCCACCGTCGTATCCTCGCCGGTTCTACCTTCGCTCGAAAAAATAGGCTCGGCCAATGCGCCCGCCGTACCGGAGCCGGAAAGCTCGGAGGCGGCCGCGCCACAGGGCTCGGCATCCGCCCCCTTCGCGACCTTTGTCAGCCGTCTCGGCAAGGAGCTCGACCGCGGAGAGCACATGATGTCGCGTGTGATTTCCGGCTCGGGTTTGGGTCAGCTGGGCCCCGCCGACCTCATCGCACTGCAAGCAGGTGTGTACCGTTACAGCGAGGCAGTGGACCTTGCGACGCGCTTCATCGATCGCCTCACGAGCTCGGTTCGGGTCACTTTGACCTCAAACCAAGGCTAGTGTCCTGAGTCCGCGATGAGCTCCCCCATCGTGGCGCCGTTTCCGCTACGCTAGCGCCTGTGGTTGAGCGCGTTTTGGTCGCGATGAGCGGCGGGGTCGATTCCTCGGTGGCCGCCGCGCGCCTGGTTCTGGCGGGATTCGATGTGGTGGGGGTGACGCTGCACCTTTGGGATTACGAAAAATCCGGCTCGGAGCGAGGGCGCTGCTGCGCTCCGGAGGACGTCCACGACGCGCGTCGGGTCGCAGAACGGCTCGGCATCCATCATTACGCATTCGATCGGCGCGAAGGGTTTCGACAGGCGGTAGTCGACCCTTTCGTCACCGGATATCTGAACGGGCAAACTCCGAGCCCGTGCGTCGTTTGTAACCGGGAGGTCAAGTTGCAGGAGCTTCTGCATTTGGCAGACCGGCTCGAGGCCCAGCGCATCGCCACCGGTCATTACGCGCAAATCCGCAACGTTAACGGCGTCCCCCGACTGGTGCGCGCACGCGACCGGTCCAAAGACCAGAGCTACTTTTTGCACATGTTGAGCGGGCAGGCTCTAGAGCGGTTAATGTTTCCACTGGGCGACTCCACGAAGGCCGAAGTGAGGCAGCAGGCGCTCGAGCTCGACTTGCCCGGGGCAAACAAAGGCGAGAGCCAGGAGCTCTGTTTCGTGGAGAGCGGTCACTACGCGGCATTCGTTGCCGGCCGCGCTGGCGGACGAACACGTCCGGGCCCCGTCGTGGACGAGACGGGCCGCAGGGTGGGCAGTCACGAAGGCGTTCACCAATTCACCATCGGCCAGCGTCGCAATCTGGGCGTCCAACTTGGGCGACGGGCGTACGTCACCGGAATTGACGCGGTCCATGCCACCGTCCATTTGGGTCCGCGAAGCGCACTTTTCGCCTTGGGAGCGACTGTGGAGCATGCGGTCTTGAATGATGACGTGAGCCTACCGCTCCAGTGTGAAGTCAGCGTGCGATATCGCGGCACCCCGGTATTCGCCGAAGTGACATCGCTTTCCAACCCCGGTGGACCGGAGTCGCAGGGGTCGCTGGGATTGCGGTTTGCAAAACCGGTGCCAGCGGTGTCGCCCGGACAATATGCGGTTTTTTATGCGGGGGAGCGCGTCCTCGGGGGCGGCGTCATTCGACGGGCTGTCGGGTGCTACGATTGAGGCGATCGGATGAAAACGAGCATTTCGGTGTGTGTCTGCGCGGCGCTCGCAGGAAGCGCGTGCACAACCGGTGAGGGCACCGGTTGGGTGAAAAGCGACAAGCTTACCATCCAGGATTGCTGGAACGGGCAGTTCGACCTAAAACCGACGTTTTTCGGCGCCAATCCGTATCGCGAAGAACTGCTCATTCGTGTTCAACGCGGCGATAGCATTGAAGAGCTCTCGGATGGTTTGACGGTTTTGGTCCGAGACGTAAAACAGATCCGCGGGAGCTCCGGCAGCGCTTCGCAGCTCGGGAGCGATGTGCCCATCGGACTTCCGCCGGGAGTCACGCCGCCGGGTACCGCGCCAGCGGGCGGCCCCATCCCGCAGGTAGGCCTCTCGCTTTATTTGCATGACACGTGCCACGCGCAAAACGGGACGGTTTACTCGGTGGGCGGGTCGATCAACTTTTCGTCGCTTTTCAGCGGCGACATCGCTGAACCGAATGCCGACGACCGACTGACGGAAGCGAATTTCTCCGCCGACTTCACCGATCCCAGGGATAGCTCCGGCGCCACCAGCCAAGTGACCGGTTATTTCCGATTCTACTTTCAACGAGGGCAGCCCGCGCAGCCGTTTCCCTGAGCTCGCGGATCTTCTCGCGGCCTTTGCTATGCCCCGCACCCATCCGCCGACTCTGATCACGCTGGTCGAAAGAGCACTACGGGAGCAGTGTAATATTACAGCGGGGAGCCGCATCCTCGCTGCGGTATCCGGAGGTGGTGACTCGAGCGCGCTCTTGCACGTGCTCTCGCATCTGCGAGCGCGGCTCAAGCTGGACTTATGC
>DASXTY010000027.1:0-10255 GCA_036505155.1 Polyangiaceae bacterium
TCCAGTGGTAGCCGGTGACATCCGCCTCATCGACGGGCTCAGCATATTGAACCCGGAGCTATCCGTCGCAACCCTGGACAAGAAGGGTCCGCTGTCTATGGAGCTCACGGTCAACGTGGGCCGGGGCTACGTCCCCGCCGAGCGTAATAAGACAGCCACCATGCCCATTGGGACCGTCCCCATCGACGCGCTCTTCTCTCCCATTCGCAAGGTCAATTACACAGTGCAGAACGCGCGCGTGGGTCAAGTGACCGACTACGACAAGCTGATTCTGGAGGTCTGGACCAACGGGTCGGTCAAGCCGGCGGACGCGGTGGCTTTTGCGGCCAAAATCCTGAAAGAGCAGCTGTCGATTTGGATCAATTTCGAAGAAACCGAAGACTCCGGCTACCAGGCGAGCCTGGGCGATGAAGAGCCGCTCAACGAAAATCTCTTTCGCTCGGTGGATGAGCTCGAGCTTTCGGTCCGTTCGGCCAACTGCCTGCAGAACGCAAATATTACGCTGATTGGCGAGCTGGTACAGAAGAGTGAACAGGACATGCTCAAGACCAAAAACTTCGGGCGCAAGTCACTCAAAGAAATCAAAGAGATTCTATCCACTATGGGGCTTAGTCTCGGGATCAAGCTGGACAGCTGGCCGCAGATGCTGGAGCGCTGGAAGCATCAGCAGTCCCAGGCGTGAGGTTACCATGCGACATCGCAAAGCCGGCCGGCACTTCAGTCGAAGCACCAGTCATCGCCGGGCGATGCTTCGCGCTCTGACCGCCAACCTGGTAGCCCACGAGCGAATCGAAACCACGGATGCAAAAGCCAAGGAGCTCAGGCGGGTTGCCGAGCGCCTCATCACCCACGCCGTTCGCCTCGGTCCGATCGCCTACACTGCGCAGGAGCAGCTCAGTATTTCAGACCAGGCGCGCCGGCAGGCTGTACAGCAGCGGATGGGCCGCTTCTTGCGCCGCTTTGGAACCGTTGGCGACGGCGCCAACCCTCGAAAGCTCGACCTAGTGGAAAAGGTGTTCATCGACCTGGCCAAACGCTTCAAGGATCGTCCCGGCGGCTACACGCGGATCGTGAAGTTGGGACGCCGGCGCGGCGATAACGCGCCGATGTCCCTCATCGAGTTTGTGGATCGCGCGGACGCGCTCGCGGAAACCCCGGAGCCGAGCAAAGAGTCCAAGTCCAAGACGGCGGAGCCGGAAGCGGAAGCGGAAGCGGAACCAAAACCCGCCCCAGCGTCGAAACGCGCCGCAAAATCCAAGGCGGTTGCGGAATCGAAAGCTGAGTCAGAGCCGGCCGAGAAAACTCGCAGGCCGAGGAAGGCCGCCAAGAAGGATGCCGGCGAGACGCCGTCCTCGCCGGAAAGCGCCACCCAAGACGAGGGCGAGCCCAAGCAAGAGTGAATTAGGCATCATTCACCAGCTTGCGGCTTCTTTGGCCCCATGAATATCGCGGAGCTGCAAAAGGCCGAGCTTCACTGCCACGCCGATGGAGTCGTGGACCCGGAAATGCTCGCCGAGCTCGAATCTGCCGGGCACGACTTGGGAGTTGGTCCCGAAGCGTTAGCCGCGACGCTTCCCGTGGACTCATTCGAGAGCTGGACCCAACGGTATTGCGCAGTGCTGGCGCCGGCTCTTAATCCGGTTGAGGAGCGGTACGCCCTGTTCCTCGAGATTCACATCCGGCGACTGAAAGCTCAGCGGGTGCGGCACGCGGAGATTTTCGTCAATCGCTTCCTGGGAGTTCGTCAAGATATCGGGGAAATGGTGGACCTCTTTGCTCAGTTTCGCCAAAAGTTATTGCGCGCCGCTGAGCCGGATCTCCGATTGGGGCTCGTGGTGTGTATCGCCCGCGGCTCACCGGAGAAGATCGCTCGGCAAAGTCAGCGCATCTTGGCCCTGTGGGATGCCGGGCTCATTTGCGGGGTCGCCCTGGCGGGTGATGAGGGCCCATCGCTGGTCCCGCTCCGGCCATTTTTCCAAAACTTTCACCATGCGGGGCTTGGGATCGAGATCCATGCGGGAGAAACGCGCGGACCCGAGTCGGTCTGGGAGGCCATCGAGCATGGGTTTGCGCATCGTATTGGGCACGCCGTTTCCGCTTTCCGAGATGGCGCCCTCATGGATGCGATATTGAAGCGTGATATCCACCTGGAGTTTTGCGTTAGCAGCAATCTTCGGCTCGGTGTGATCGACCAGCCGAGCCAGCACCCGCTCCGGCAAGCGCTCCGGCTCGGCGTCCCGTTTAGCCTGAACACCGATGACCCGGGCCCGTTCCAGTGCACGATGACATCCGAGTGCGAGCTCGTAGAACGCTCCTTCGGTCTGACGGAGAGCGACTTTGCGAAGATCTTCTCAGATACCCTGCGCGCTAGCTTCGCCTCTCGACGATCGACGAAGGCGAAGTCAGTCGAGCTTTGAAGCCGAGTCCGCGTCGAGATACAGCACTGCGTGACGCTTCCACCGCATGATCGAGGCCGGGCACGAAGTGGCAATCGGACCCCGGAGTGTGGCGTGGACCGCCGGAGCCTTGCGGAGCTCGGGAACCACGCACAGGACTAGCCGAGCCGCGAGCAGGCTCGGAATGGTCTGCGTCAGGGCGAGGCGGGGCACCTCATCCAGCGAAGCAAACCAACCTTCGCCGAACTGTTGGCGCCGGCAAGGCTCGTCCAGCTCCACCACCTTCATGCGCACGGGATCGCTGAAATCGGCAACCGGCGGATCGTTGAATGCCAAGTGTCCGTTCTCGCCAATCCCACAAACGCACACATCGATTTCGCGCTCCGACAGGAGCGCTGCGTACCGCCGACATTCTTCCGCCGGATCGGGAGCTTCCCCCCGGATTGTGAAAAATTCTCGAGGGTGAACCAAGTCGACGAAGCGCTCCCTGAGATAGCGCCGGAAGGAGGCGGGGTGATCCCCTGGCATTCCGATGTATTCGTCCAGGTGAAAGATGTCGACTTTGTTCCAGTCGATGTCCTCTTCGACCAGCGCCTTGAAAAAATCAAATTGGGAAGCCCCGGTGGCGACCGTAAGCCGTGCGTTACCGAAGCGCCCGATGGCATCGGCAATCGCGACCCGCGCGTGCTCGGCGGCGCAAGCCGCGAGCTCAGCACTGCTCTTGAAGATGCGAACTTCCAGCAGGCCTTCAAAGAAAACTTGGGTCGAGTGGATTTTTGGTGTGCTCATCGGCTCATCGGCTCATCGTGGGACCACGAATAGCCGGTTCGCGCGCCGCCGTCGAGCGTCGGTTCCGTTTCCGGGCACGGGCACGGGCACGGGCACGTTTACGGAAAGAAACCCACCCTAATTCATTGACACGTCCACAGATGGGTCATCTTGCCGCATCGGCAGGTCGAGGTGCCGTAGTTGCAAGTGACGTTCTCCTTACCCGTGCAGTCAGACATGTCCGCGGGTGCAGGGGGTGGCGGGCAGAGCGGATCTTGAGCCAGCACGCAATTCCACATGTTGTTGCCGCCGCAGACGCACTCCTCGTTCGGATACAGGCAATCTTGCTGCGGCGTGGTGCACATGCCGCCGGCCATGGGCGCGCTACCGGGGCAGGTCGCATCCATCGCATGGCAAGTCCAATTTCCCCGGAGGCACAAGCAACTGTCGCTTCCGTATTCACAATACGTGCCCGCGGTCACTGTGGCGCAAGTCGTGGCGTCACCGGGATTGGTCCCCGGGCAACCTGCACCGTTGGCGTAACCCCCAGCTCCCGCTGCCCCCGTCATACCTCCGGTGCCGCCGGCCGGCACGCCACCCGATCCGCCCGTGGTGCCGCCGCTGCCCCCCGCGGGCGCGCCACCCGTTCCGGCGGTCGCGCCGCCCATTCCGCCAGCCGGAGCGCCGCCTGTACCCGCGCCTCCGCCCGAACCGCCCTTGCTCACGACGCCGCCCGTCCCCGGGCTTCCGCCTAGCTGTGGCGCTCCGCCGCTAGGAGCACCGCCCTCGGCTGCTCCCCCGGTTCCGGTGCCAGTGTTGTTGCTGCTTCCGCAAGAGCTGAGCCAAACGGCTGAGAGCGCGGAGAAAATAACCAACGGTAAAGACTTCATGAGGGTCCTCCGAAAGTGACGTCGACGAGTGTGCTTACCCGATAGTGAGTGGCCGGTGCTAGCTCCAATTACGAGTTATTCTTTTGGTCCCTCATTATAGCCGCGCGGCCGGTATTTTTGCTCGACTCCGCCGTGTTTTTTTCCATTGTGCACCAAATCCGTCGCGAGGTAATCGAGCCAGCTTCCCGGATGGGCTCGCGCCAACCCGAGCAGCTCCTCTTCCAGGGCCGTGTTGACGGCATGTTCGCTGTAGAGGCACTGGAGCCCTAGTGCAATGAGACTGGAATTATCGGGTGCAAGCTCGAAGCCCCGCCGGTAATGAGGCCAAGCTTGTCGGGCTCGGTGCATCCGGCACAAGGTGTCGCCGTAGTACACGTGAGCCATGGGCCAGTTGGGCGCAAGCTCCAGGGCTCGACGATTGCTCTCGAGCCGCTCCTCCAGCCGGTTCCGCGCACCCACCATGACCGAATAGTTCAGATGGGCTTTGGCGCTGTTCGGCGCAGAATGCAGCGCGGCACGCCAAAAAGTGAGGTCATCGGTATAGTCGAGCGCGTGTGCGCGAGCTTTGCCGGCCTGGAAGGAGAAGAAGGCACAAACCACGCAAATGGCCGCCGTTTTCCGGGCGCCCGCGGTTCGCTCGAGCAGAGCGGCGGCCGCGCCGCCCACCAGCAGAGACGTACCGATGCCCGGGAGGTACCAAAAGCGCTCCGCTCGAATCGTCGGCAGCAGTATTGGAATGTTCGAATGCGGAAAATAGGACACCGGAACCCACACCAGCGCCAGAGCGAGCCAGCTCAGCGTGACGGCCAAATGACCGGCGACCGGGGATGGCGGCTCCCGGTGCTCGGCAACCAAGGCTCCGATCCACGCCCCGAGTCCTGAGACCGGTAGCGCTACCATGCTGAGCGCTCCGAGGACGCTTTCTGGAAAGACCACCCGCGAGGGCACCGGCTCCTGGGGAAATGAATAGTCACCGCTAAGGTTCCACGGAAAAACCATCTGGCAGAGCCCCCGCCACCAAACGCGCAAGGCCCCCGCAACCCGGTGAGGGAAATCGGCCTGCGCCAATGGGTTGTTCATGGGATCGCTCGGGAGCCCCGGCTGTTTAAACCAGCGCAAAAAGTCGAGCAGGATGCGCCGATACAACGGGTGGCCCTCGCCGAGCGACGCGCGAAGGTCCTCGGGCAATTTGACCGGGAAAAAGTGACGGCGAAAATAAGTGTACACCACGAGGGCACCGACGGTCGCGGTGAGCGCTCCCAGAGCTCGAACGGCGCGGTGCGGGCGGTCCGGGTGCAATACCGGCGCGGTCACCAGCGCAGCCCAGCTCACCAGCGGTACCGCCACCAAGACGCTCTCTTTGCAAAAGAGCCCCAACAGCGTGGAGAGAAATACCGCCGGGGGCATCCACCGCAGAGACAGTGGTTGCGCGTTCAAAGCCAGCAGCAGCCCGAGCCCTCCCAGCACGTCGGCAATCCCGACCACTCCGGTCACCGTTTCGGTGAGCACTGCGCAGCCGAGAAACGCCCCTCCGCTGAGCCAGCTCTGTAAGCGGCGACCGGAGAGTCGAAAGACCAGCGCGGCCAGTAGCGCCGCGTTGGCTGCGTGAATGAAGATGTTCACCCAGTGATGCAGCCAAGGACTTTCGCTGATCTTCCATAGCGAACGCCAGATGAGGTTCGGAATGGGGCGATAGGATCCAATGGTGCGGTCGGGCGGAAGCCCCCAGAAGTCCCGTTTGAAAACCGCAAGCCAACCGAGTTTTTTGCCGTTGACGTAGGGGTTCGCCAGCAGCGCTTCTTGCTCGTCGAAGATGTAGTTGGAAAACGGGCTGCGTTGATAGAGCAACGAAGCCAAGATGAGCGCGGGGGCAAACGCAGTACCGAAGTTCGGATCCCGCTCGACGAAGTATCCTTTGAGAAAATGGAGCAGGCGCGTCAGGCGCTCCCGTTTGCTAAAGGATCTGATTTTTGCGGGTTGCAAGTGGAAATGTGTAGCAGACGCTGGCTGCCTTTCGGATATACTCCATGCGCCGGCCGGGGCGGGCGGCTGTTCCCGGGCAGCCCATTCCGGCGAAGCTCCCTAGTCCGCAATTCCTACCGGAATTGCTGGACTGCCGCTTCGCGGCCCGCGGCTTCGCGGCGGCAGGCCACTATCTTTGTTTTATAGGGGCGCCTCGCGCCCCTCTCGGCCTTCGGCCGATTCACCCCCAGAGAAAAATTCTCCGCCGAATTTTGCTAGTGTGCTGACCATTATTGATGCGATCTACGGACTCAGCACACTAGCTCCAATATCGGAGACCGTGAACCAATGACGCCTGCGACACCGCAAGCCCTGCCCGCGTTTGAGGGCTGTCAGGCGGTGCGAAAACTGCATTCTGTTCCGCTGGCCGACGTCTACGAAGCGCTGCAACAACCGTTGGGCAGGCGAGTCCTAATTAAAGCCCTTAGCGCCGGCATTCTTCCGACTTCACCTTTTGCGACCACGCTGGAGCGGGAGGCGCGCCTGCTGTCAGAGCTGCAACACCCTAACATTCTTCAAGTTCACGACTTCGTTCGCCGCCAAGAGCGGAGCTGGATCGTTCTCGAATACGTCGACGGCTGGTCGTTGCGCGAGTTATTGGACGAACGACGGCTCTTGGAGCCCTGCGCCGCGCTGGCAATCGCGCTGGAGGTCTCGCGCGCCCTGGCTCATGCGCACGCTCAACGTATCGTACACCGAGACGTAGAACCCAATAACATCCTGGTGTCGCGCACCGGAATAGTAAAGCTTGCCAATTTCGCAGTCGCCGTCGACGAACGATTGCCGACCGCTCCGGAGCTCCTGGACGGCGGCACCTCCATCAGCGGACCAACGTACATGTCGCCCGAACAGGTGCTGGGAGAGCCGGCTGATCCGCGCACCGACTTATTTTCTCTGGGCGTGGTGCTTTACGAAATGCTGAGTGGGCAGCGGCCGTTCGACGCCGAGGATCGCGCAACCACCATGCAGCGCATTCGACATCAGCCTACCCCGCCCCTTCCCGTCGGCGTGGGCCCAATCAGCCCGCTGGTCGAGCGCACCGTGGCGCGATGTCTGGAGAAGCTTCAGAACGATCGGTTCGACTCGGCCGATGAGCTGTCTCGGGAGCTCGCGGCCGCGCTCAGCCAAATCTGGGGCGAGCCTTCCGCTCTATCCCCCGCGAATCGGCTGGCACAAGCGCTGACGAGGACCGACAGGGAAGCAGAGGCAAAAGCGAGCAACCCCGGCGGACAGCCGAGCCGGATGTCGGATCCTTCACCCGCCCGTTTTGCAACCATATGGCCGGCCGCCGGCGGATTGTTTGCCGCTTTTTGTCTGATTGTGATCGGAGGGGCGTCCATCCAGCGCCTCGGAGGTAAAAGCAGCCATTTCCGGCGCGTTAGCGCGCGACTGGAGCTGGCACCCGCCCAGGCGGCACATTTGCGGGTGGTGGCTGATCCGTGGGCCGATGTAATCGTGGACGGTCAGAAGCTGGAAACTACGCCCTTCGCGCGGGCGATTCCGCTTGCGGCTGGCACTCATTTCATCCGACTGGAACATCCGCACGCGCCCGCCGAGCTCCGGACGGTGCAGCTTGCCCCCGGCGAAACCGTGCTTTTGGACATCCGCATGAGAGTTGGGGAGCGGGTCAAGTAGCGCGGACGCGGTCTGGTGTGCGCCAATGTAAGTGTCTGGCTGAAGCGCGACAAAAAATGGCGGTCCACATTGCGAGTGTCGGAAAAAGCCTCTAACCTAAAAATCAGGCCTCAATGATAACCAGCTAATCCGTGTCAAGGGAGCCGAGGTGGAACTTCAATTACAGTCCGGATCCCTTGTCGGTCGCTACGAGCTTCTGACATTGCTGGGGCGGGGAGGAATGGCGAGTGTCTGGGTTGCTCGCGAGCGTTCACTCAGCGGGAAGCAGCGCCTCATCGCAGTAAAAGCCATGTTGCCCAGGCTCGCGCAACACGAAGACTTCCGCGCCATGTTTCTGGAGGAGGGGCAGATTGTTCGCAGCATTCAAAGTCCCCATGTGGTCCAGGTTCACGAAGTCGCCGAACACATGGGAGTCCTCTATATGGCGATGGAATGGGTGGAAGGCGACTCGCTGCGAGCGGTGATCCGAGAGGCCAAGCGCCGGCGTGCGATTCCACCCGAGATGGCGGTGCGCATGATAGCGGACACGGCAGCCGGTCTTCACGCCGCGCACGAAGTGCGCGACTGGGACGGTGACCTTTGCGGCATCGTGCACTGTGACGTTTCCCCCCACAACATTCTGATCGGGCTCGACGGGAAGGCGAAGCTCGTCGACTTTGGCGTCGCCAAGGCGGAGGCGCTGGAGGGTAAAGACCAGCTCAGGGGCAAGTTCGGCTACATGTCCCCGGAACAAGTGGGGGGGCGCAAGCTGGATCGCCGTAGCGATATTTTCTCGCTCGGCATCGTGCTCTTCGAGCTCACCACCGGCGAGCGACTGTTCAAAGGAAACGACCCGAAACACACCTTGGAGCTGGTTGCAACCGGCAAGATTCCGAAGCCCAGCGAAATCTATCCCAAGTATCCCGCCGAGCTCGAGCTCATCGTGCTCAGAGCACTCGAGCGCGACCTGGATCGACGCTACCAGACCGCAGATGAAATGCGCGAGGCGCTCGAGCGATATCTGGTCGACGCTCGGATCATGGTTTCGCGCGCCAGCGTCGCGCAGCTATTGAAAAAAGTGCTGGGCACGCGCCTCTTGCAGCAGCGAGATGCAATTCGAGAAGCACTGCAGAGAAACAACGTCGATGTGCCGCAGGGGTTGGTGCCCACCGAGTCCATCGCGCCCGAGTCGCTAACCGGTACGGAAGCCAGCTTCACCGGCGTGAGCGCGCCGAGCTGGAGCGGCCCGGCGGCATCGGTCCGTCCTAATTGGTCGGAACCTCCGTCGCGGACGCAGTCGCAGGTAAGCCAGGTTTCCGGCACCCCGCGACCCCAGACGCTGGGGCCCCGCAAGGCGGGGCGCTCGTTGCCGTTTGCACTTCTGGTGTCCGCAGCCGGGTTGGTCGGTGTTGCTGCGGCGGGAATCATGTGGACGAGAAGCCAATCGAGACAGGTGGCTCAGCTACCGAGCACGACCGAGCAAAAGTCCGCGGCGTCCAACCAAGCCGCCAAGCCCGCTCAGCCGGAAAAAGCCGCCAGCGCGGCGAGCATCGATACGCTCACGCTGGATGGGCCCGCGGGCGCCAATCAACAAAAGGCGGCTCAGCAGGGTGGAGCCCCGCGTGCCGCTCGAGCTCAAAGGGCGCCTACGGGGGATACAAAAAGCCCGGCGCCGCGCGAAGAAAGCGCCTTAACCGCGGAACTGAAAGCGGAAACAAAAGCGGCGACTCCGGCTCCTGCTCCGGAGCGCCCGGCTGAAGAAGTGCCGCCTGAACAGCGCGGCCCGGTGAACCTGGGTGCGGCGAATGCGGCGCTCGGAAAAGCCCGCAGCGGGGCCCTCAGTTGCTCGCGACCCAGCGGACCCTCGGGCAGTGGAACAGCCCGGGTCACTCTCTCACCAAGCGGGCAAGTGACCGCGGTGAGCCTGTCGGCGCCTTTTGCCGGCACTCCGGTCGGGAGCTGCGTCGAGGCGAAATATCGCGCCGTAAGGATCCCGGCATTCAGCGGAAACGCCCTGAGCTTGCCGCATTCGTTTCGGGTGCCTTAGGCCTTTTCCTCTTCACCCCGGACGAGCCCGCCAACGCACTTTTTCTTCGTCGAATTGGCGGGCCAATCGGCGCTGTTCCTGGATCAGCGCCGCGTAGGTTTTCGGTACGCGAGTGTCGGTCAAAAACGCGCTGAACACCTGCAGGGTGGCTTCGGCGTCGTGAATCGCCCGGTGCGCCTGACCCAAATCGATTCCGAGCCGGGCGCAAACGTCGCCGAGGGCCTTGCTCTTCTCGATCCGGTGCAACTCCCGCGCCCACACCAACGGATCGATCCATTCGACCGCCTTTCGAGCGGCGGGAGGCAAATGCCCGATGCTTTTATTCGCGCGGCGAAGCTCCGCAAATAGAAACTCCCGATCGAACTCGGCATTATAGGCCACCGGCACCGAGCCGCTCAGCGCGATCAAGACCTGGTCCGCAATCGAGCCGAACCCGGGCTTGTCCGCGAGCTCGTCATCGCCGATTCCGTGTACTTCGAAGGCTTCTTTGTCCACCGATCGACCAGGGTTGACGAGCC